>NZ_VPAO01000013.1:0-82553 GCF_013419235.1 Acinetobacter sp. YH12098 | reverse complement strand
AGCAAGTAACTTGGACCAGTGTTGATCATTTAGCATTGTTCGAGGCATAGCGAGTGTAAAATTGGGTTTGGCGATTTAATTTTACTATCTCGCTATTTTTTTAATCAACAAATGTCAACAGACCCTATTTAAAATTTAGATAGTTAAGCATAACAACTTTGTGAAAAAGGACAATCCGAAGCTTAGATTAAGTTTGAGTTGTTCTGCGTGATATTCATTACATCAGCAATGATCAAAGTTTGTCTGGAATGAATGCGAAGTTTGGAATTTTGAAAAAGATGGAAGGATTTATTATTCGATTGAATTCTTAAAAATTTTTTAGGGTGTAAGAGAAAACAGTATTGTTTACTTCAACTATCATCACTTTGTAAGTCATGATCTTATAGCCTATAAACTTCTGGTTTATAGCGTCCTAAGCTGAATCGAGACCTTTTGGGTGAGTACTGTACTCGTGTTTTGCACCACTGACAGCATGCTACTCTTTTCAATCTCTATCACACCCTTGAGATATATAGTAGTGGTATCGATGAGGGATTGTTTCCCTGAAAATTACTATTTTTGACTTATTTTAAAAATATTTTTCACATTTAAAGATATATTGAAAATATTTTCTTCTTGCATCATGTTTTAGCATTTTTTCCATCTGATAAATGACTTTTCCCGAGAATTTTCGCCAAGACTTAGTACTCAAATAACAATTATTTATGCTGTTCAAAGCACACTATTGCTTCTTTTTACTCATTTCGGACAGTAAATCCAACTGAATTTCCTGAATCTTGGCAAGACGATCCCATTGATGCATCAACAAATGATCTATCTTTTCATGTAAATGGCGAATTTCTAATTCAGCTTTTAAATTCACTTGATAATCATTTTCCGAACGCATGCGGTCTTTAGCTTCTTGACGGTTCTGGCTCATCATAATAATGGGCGCTTGTATGGCAGCGAGGCAAGACAACATCAAATTCAGCAAAATAAAAGGATAAGGATCAGCAGGATGCTTCACCATTACCACCGTATTGACTAAAATCCACACTGCTAAAAACAATGTAAAACAAATAAGAAATGCCCAGCTACCGCCGAATGTTGCAATTTTATCCGCTAGCCTTTCGCCAAAACTCCACTGCTGATCCAGCTTTTCTTCAACATTTTTGCTAATCAGATCATGCTGCTGCATGCTGTTCAGCACTTCATATTCTAAATTGGAGACTTCGCCTTGTTCGGAGTTCAGAATTGACTGTACATATTGCATACGGTATTTGGTCAAATCAGTTTGGCATATATAGTCCTGAGCACCAGATTCAGGAAAATCCTGTGCAATTTCTTCTGTAATGACTTTACGCACGATTCCCATTGGAATCATATTTTTCAGTGGGAAACTTTTTTTGCACACCAAACAAGTACGGCATTCTACTTTCCCGTTCATTCTTGCCTTGCCCAATTGAATTTTATGTTCTTTTGAGCATACTGTTTTGCCTAAATTTAATGCAAGCAGCTTGTGCTTTTACACTCAGTATTTTTTATGGTTAAGCCTATTTTAGATAGTGCAATGCAATATAGGGGGTTAAATTCAAAAGTAAAATACCAATTTTATAGACAGCCATTCCACCATAATGAATAGCGTCAAACTGCTGATCGCTCAGCTTAAACCACTGCCCATGCAGGCGTTTCATCCAATCTTTAGCAAAGACAAATACCACAAACCAAATGATTAAAATCAGATAGTTAATCACTAAGCTATACAGCAAGAAATCGCTTAAATGACTCAAGTTCATGGCAAATCTCCTAAGCGTATTTTTATCCTTAGTTTATGCCCCTTTCGAGCAATTGAATATTGCTTTTAAATTTCCGCTTAGATTTGGACTATTTTTAAGAGAGATGCCTGACGATCTTTGAGCTTGTGCTGATTTCACTGGTGTGGTTTGTTTTGTGCGGATTAAAGGAGTAATGATTTATTATTCTTTTTTATTTTGGCTTAAATTTTTGGGGTGGTATAAGAGAAAACAATGTTGTTTACTTCAACTATCATCACTTTATAAGTCATGATCTTATAGCCTATAAACTTCTGGTTTATAGCGTCCTAAGCTGAATCGAGACCTTTTGGGTGAGTACTGTACGCGTGTTTTGCACCACTGACAGCATGCTACTCTTTTCAATCTCTATCACACCCTTGAGATATACTTTAACCAAAGGGCATCGGGATTAATTTCCTAAGTTTTTCTAATTTTCCACAAATTCAGCAAATTTTTTCAGCCATTTTAGATTTAGCAGGATATTTTATCTTTTCAGCTCATTTCAGCGTTTTTTATCTGCAGATTTGTCCAATTATAAGAAAATTTTCTTTTACAACAGCTCAAACGTGCAAATACAGCGTCAAACTTAAAATGTATAGCCACTGAGCATTCATCCCCCTTAACTTCATACATCTAGGTTGAACACGACTCACAAAGTATCGTCCTCTGAGTAGAGATCTAAGCCTATCCATGTTCTGCCGATATTAGGGTTGATCTATTCAACGAGGTATTGGTCAATGAGCTAAATAGCTTTGTACCCAGTGTGCGCTAAACCACCAACCACTACATGCCGCCATGCCACAGAGTAAATTGGCCAAAATTTTATTCATTCGACTGAGGTCTGATGCATATATTTTGAGATTGATCAGATATGCAATCACGGCATATACCAGTCCAATCGCACCACCAATGATGATCAGGATCAAAGGCCATGCTGCATAGGCATGCGCCTCTGCTGGATATTTTGTAGAACGGATGGTTTCTGTGGTCATGCTGTATATCCTATTCATAACGCGATTACCTTTTTTAGTTAGCAATTTCTGCGCCATTTTTCTTGGATATACAGCTTTATTTCAAGGTTAATGCATGTTGAATTTCTAGCTTTGACTACAGCATTTATCGCAACCGACAACTTTTTCTGTTGGCCAGCTCATTCGTGCACGCTTATAAGCGAGTTCGAAATTGGCAAAATAACCAATCAATATTTGCTGGTCAAATTGCGGCATGTCTACACATCCTTGCGTACCATTGTGAATTAAATGCGAGCCATTCGTTAAGGCATTTTCATCCACTATAAATTTAATCATCTACCATTCCCCTCATTATTTTTTATAAAATTCAAATGATTAATAAATCCATATAAAAATTATGTGATTTATAATCACATAATAAAATTATGCCTTTATTGTTCAAAAATCAACCATATTTTAAAGATATTTTTAGGCGTCTCTTGGATGACTTAAACGCAGAATGATGTGCTCTTTTAGGACAGATAGTTGCAATTGTTTGATCAAATTTATGTGCTTAAGCCGAGTGCTTTGAATGTTGAGTAAAGGTATTTTTCACTCGAACTGACATCAACAAATACGGCGTCCAAATCAGACAACCCATAGTACTCGTCGCTAACTGCATGATGGTCTGTGTATCAGTAGCGCTTCTTATAATTTTTATAATCTTTATCAAACTTTGCTAATACTCAGTTTCTGATTTTTAATTTTATATTTATTAAACAAAACGCAGATCACTCACTCTAAAAGATGGATTCATTTTAGAGTGAAATATTGATTGGTTTATAAAGGGGTATCGACCTGTACAGTTCGTTTTTGGCGTATGCGGCGAACCAACCAGATCACGATTGCAATCACTAAGATCACCACGAAAAATGGGACTAAAAAGGCCAATACTGACAAGACTGCAGCACCAATCCATTCCCCTGTAGATAAGATTGGATTTGCAACGCCACCTGTGGTTGCGGTAGATACGCCACGCGCTGCGACGGTACTCATTTGTACTGCTGTTGCTGTACCACCACCGACAATAATTGCTGCCGCCCAACTGGCAAACTGTGACATTTCACCTGAGCTTACTGCCATTGTGGCGATGGTCCCTGCGATCATGGCTGCAGGTGTTGAAATGGTGTCGAGGGCATTGTCTACCCAAGGGATATAGTACGCGGCAATTTCACAGACAGTCGCAATTGCTAAGCCGATACATACTGCAGGCATAGACAACCATTCGAATCCTTTCATCGGTTCGAATAGTCCTAAAATGGAAGCAACACTCATCACCAATAAAGGTACAAAGACACGGAAGCCACAAGCAGCACTTAAGCCAATACCAATACACAGTCCTAATATTGTTTCCATGGGCTTCTCCGAACGGTTAAACGTACAATTTGTTTTTATATATGCAGTTTTATACGTTAGCAAAAAGCCCTATCGAGTGATAGGGCTTTTCTTTCTAAACAGCGGATAACTGTTAGTGTTTTGCAGCTTAGGCATTCTTATTGTTAAATTGATTGCCTTGGCATTTGGTACACGGTGGTAAACGATCAGTACCAATTTCTAAGTAGACGCGGTGTCCGCATTGAACACAAAAATAGAAGCCTGTTCCGGGTTTTTGACCAGCAGTAACCATTTTTGTTCTCCATGTGTTTTTAGAAATGGTAGATTCAGTATAACCCTCTTGTGATGAATGTCTATTGGTCATTTCGACAATTGATAATGGCATTTAGGCAAAGCATAATTTCGAATGGAAATTTTGGTGTTTTTTGATTTCCAACCTCCACAAAATTAAATAAATACTATAATTCAATATCTTATTTATAATTAATCACATCTAGATTCTTATCTTCATCTATTTTGATGCCTCGCTCCATCAATTTTTTATATGCTGCATGATGAACGACATCGCGCTTACTAACTTTAGCTTCTAATAATCTGACTAATGTCGCGTCACTGACATATGGATGATTTACGACCTCAATGCGAACTGCCCCCCAAATTTGTCGTTTGCAAAGCGGTCGGATATTTCAGCGTCTGCATCAGGGTTCATAGCAGTGTAGCTTTATTGTATTGAATGAGATTTATCGTTTTATTAGCAAAGTGTAGGGATTGAGCGAAGAAGGACTATATTGAAACTGGATAAATAGAATACAACTTCTCTTTTATTTCTTGCTCTGTTATCTCCTTACGTTCATATACAATTTTCTTTTCTGCTGAATCTCTAGCTAATACACGTGGAACTAACCTTTCTGTATCTTCTGTATAAAGAATCGTGAATGTTTTATCTTGTATTGTTCTTGTTTTATGAAGTACTCCAGCTTTCATATTATAGGACTGACCATTTTCATATACTTGTACATTTTTTTCTAAGATTTTTATAGACTCTGTCGTCTTTTTTAAAATAGAACAGTTTTTCTCGTAAAAAGTTGAATACAAATGATAAACCTGCCCTTTTTCATCAATTTCATATTCAATATTCTCAATTGATCCGGATAAAATCCAACTTTTAAAGTCAAAAATATGATCGTGTATCATTAACTCTGGTGATTGTAGTTCATTACTATTAGATAAATCCCAGTAATGCAATCTAATTTTACGCGAGTGTTCCTCGAATAATGTACAAGCATAAAAACCTAAAGGATGTCGTTTAAAAGGCTTTTTTAATTTTTCCCTTAGCTTAAGAATATGAATTAATGATAATTCTTTGTTATCTAGTAGTTCTAAAAATTCATTAATAGTATTAGCAATCATCAATAAGGATCCTTAGGATCATTGATTTTTAACAAAATGCTTTGAATACTTTCTGGTGACAGCATTGAAAAATCAAAGAAACCTGTATGTGACAAAGTTTCTCTTAACTTACTTTCATCCACATTCTCATTGAAAACTAAGTCAGGAAAATGACCTAAACTCTTAGATTGTCTCTCTGTTAAACGAACATCATCTTTGTAAGAATCATAAAAATATGTTCCAGCATCAGCCTTTAAAGCGGAAGCCTCTTTATCTTCTTTAGTAACAATAACGTATGAATCTGATATGTCCAATCTGAAAGCTGAAAAATGATCTACAAAATACACATTAATACGCAGTAAAGGCTGTAAATATGTATATTTAAGAACTACTACTACAGTAGCTATAATTTCCTCTTGTACAGTTTTTTTAGTCCAAGGATTTAAAGCATTAGCAGATTTTAAACTTTTTCTATAAATTGCATATTCATTACATAGCTTTTCATTGCTTGGATTTAATAAACAAATTGTTATATCTCTACCAAAACTTGAGTTTCTCGCAGCTTCTGCTAGCTTAGGAATTGTAGTTGCTCTTGTATAACGCCCACAAGTACCTTTATAAATCCAGCATTTTGTAGATGCTAATACAGACTTAAGAGTAGGATTTATTTCTTTAGCTTCTATTACCTCCATCTTAGCTCTAAAGGCATTTTTAGGTGTTAACCAAAAAATAAAACTACCAATAAAAACTGTGATGATAAGTGTCACAATAAAATTATCAAAGAACGATGTGAAAAATGTAGACCAAGAAACTGATGACCCAGCTAAATATGGGATAACAAATAATCTTACAATGATAGAGAATAAAAGAATTACCCCAATCAAAATATAAAATGTCTTTCTATAGTGTCCCTTTTGCAGAATGTTATCCATTTTAAAATTTTATTAATAAAAATATGATTTTATCATAAGAATAATACTGATTTGCTAGCTTGTTATATACAAACAAGCTAGCAAATAAGGAAATTAAATACTTCCCTCCAAGAAATCCTGTGCAAAGCGTTGTAACACACCACCCGCTTCATACACATGCACTTCTTCTTCGGTATCCAAACGGCAAGTCACAGGCACTTTAATGATTTCATTTTTGCCATCAGTCGTAGAACGTTCAATCACTAAAGTTAAATCAGAACGCGGTGCAATATTACCAATCACGCTATACAGCTCAGTACCATCCAGCTTCAAAGTTTTACGGTCAGTCCCTGCTTTAAACTCAAGCGGTAACACACCCATACCCACCAAGTTAGTACGGTGAATACGCTCAAAACCTTCCGCCACAATCACTTCTACACCTGCAAGGCGCACACCTTTGGCAGCCCAGTCACGGCTCGAACCCTGACCGTAGTCTTTACCTGCAATGATGATGAGCGGCTGCTTACGGTTCATATATGTTTCAATCGCTTCCCACATACGCATCACTTCGCCTTCAGGCTCTACACGCGCTTTTGAACCTTGTTTGATCGTACCGTCAGAGCGAACCACCATTTCATTGAACAATTTCGGGTTGGCAAATGTCGCACGCTGTGCAGTTAAATGGTCACCACGGTGGGTTGCGTATGAGTTGAAGTCTTCTTCAGGCACGCCCATTTTATGCAGGTACTCACCCGCAGCCGAATCCATCATGATCGCATTTGAAGGCGATAAATGGTCTGTGGTGATGTTGTCTGGCAAAATTGCAAGCGGACGCATATTTGCAAGTGTACGCGGTGCAGCCAAAGCCCCTTCCCAATACGGCGGACGGCGGATATAAGTACTTTGCGGACGCCAGTCGTATAACGGGCTTGCCGCTTTTTCACGCTCACCCAAGTCAAACATTGGGATATACACTTTCTTAAACTGTTCAGGTTTAACCGCTTCTTTCACCAATGCATCAATTTCAGCATCAGACGGCCAAATGTCTTTCAGGTAAATTGGATTACCGTCTTTGTCATTGCCCAGTGAATCTGTTTCGATATCAAAACGAATCGTCCCTGCAATGGCATACGCCACAACTAAAGGTGGAGAAGCCAAGAATGCTTGTTTTGCGTATGGATGGATACGGCCGTCAAAGTTACGGTTACCTGAAAGTACCGCTGTAGCATATAAGTCACGGTCAATAATTTCTTGCTGAATCACAGGGTCTAGCGCACCTGACATACCGTTACATGTGGTGCATGCATAGGCAACAATACCAAAACCTAATTTTTCTAAATCACCCAATACACCTGCTTCTTCGAGGTATAAAGCGGCTGCTTTAGAACCTGGTGCAAAAGATGATTTCACCCAAGGTTTACGTACCAAGCCCAGCTCATTTGCCTTACGTGCAAGCAAACCTGCTGCCACGGTATTACGTGGGTTTGAAGTATTGGTACATGAAGTAATGGCCGCGATGATCACCGCGCCATCTGGAATTAAACCTTCTGCTTCTTGCGCGCGTGCTGCTTCTAAGTTGCCTGCAATGCCTTTGGCTTTTAGATCAGCCGTAGATACACGTGCATGTGGGTTCGATGGACCTGCAATATTACGAGTCACTTTCGACAAATCAAAACGCAGTACACGCGGGTATTCCGCTGCTGTCATATCTGACGCCCAAAGACCGATTTCTTTGGCATAGCTTTCAACCAATTTCACTTGATCCGCTTCACGGCCTGTTAATGTCAGGTAATCAATGGTGTTTTGGTCAATGTAGAACATCGCAGCCGTTGCGCCATATTCAGGGGTCATGTTCGAGATCGTTGCACGGTCGCCTACAGACATACTGTCTGCACCTTCACCGAAGAACTCTAAATAAGCACCAACCACACGTTCTTTACGCAAGAATTCTGTAAGCGCTAACACGATGTCAGTTGCGGTAATGCCTGCTTGACGCTGACCGACAAGCTCTACACCAATGATGTCTGGCAGACGCATCCAAGATGCACGTCCCAGCATCACGTTTTCAGCTTCTAGACCGCCGACACCGACAGAAATCACACCCAATGCATCAGTATGCGGTGTATGTGAGTCTGTACCCACACAGGTATCAGGGAATGCTAAACCATCACGGTTTTGAATCACTGGAGACATTTTCTCCAAGTTGATTTGGTGCATGATGCCGTTGCCCGCAGGGATCACATCGACATTTTCAAATGCTGTTTTGGTCCATTCAATGAAATGGAAACGGTCTTCGTTGCGACGGTCTTCAATTGCGCGGTTTTTCTGAAATGCGTCTGGGTCAAAACCGCCAAACTCTACAGCAAGAGAATGGTCAACGATGAGCTGCGTTGGAACAACAGGGTTCACTTTAGATGGGTCGCCGCCTTGGTCTGCAATCGCATCACGTAAACCTGCAAGGTCAACCAATGCGGTTTGGCCTAAGATGTCATGGCACACCACACGTGCAGGGTACCAAGGGAAATCGTGGTCTTGTTTACGGTTAATCAGTTCTTTTAAAGACTGTTCTAAGATTGCAGGGTCGCATTTACGAACCAACTGCTCTGCAAGGACTTTAGATGTATATGGGAGTTTTGCGTATGCGCCTGGCTGAATATCTTCTACGGCTTGGCGTACATCGAAGTATTCTAGCTGGGTGCCTTGCAGCGGTTTACGGTAGTTGTTGTTCATAGCGTTCCTGCCCTCGGTCTTTCATTTTTTGCGTTGTCTTTTTCATAGACAATTCATCTTTGTTCGATAGGCATACTACACTGCCGAAAACCCATTTCCCAAATCTCATATATTTCATAGGGTTAAATATAAAAACAGGGGTTTTTGAAATATTTAGTTACACTAACTTTGGAATATTCGCTCTAAATGTGAATTTTTTTGAAAAATAGCTGCAAATCCGCCTCATTCTTTAGTCTAAGGTAAATTGCACTGCATAATATTTAATCTAAATATCAACCAAATTGGTTAAAAATCAGTCTTATCAATTTTAGTATTTAATAATCAAGGCATTAAATTACTTAATTAGCTCATTGCGCCTCAAAGCCACAATGTGAATCAAAACACGGTTTTATTATTTATTTTATCTTAATTCTCAATTTATCCCTATTTGCAGGGATAGCGTCGAATCACCCCTCTCTCAGATAATAAAAGCACGACATACAAGCACAGTAATTCTCTGTACTCGCCAAAATAATCACAATATTTACAAAACCTTAGCTAAATAAATCAGCGACTACTGTTCTACCGTCATTATGCTTTGGGGAAAGATCATGACAAAATTTAAAACCATCATTGGGGCTGGCTGCCTCTTAAGCTGTCTCAGCTTCATTGCCTGTGGCGACAACAGATTCGACGATTCAAGAAGAGGAAGTAGACTCACCGACTGTCGTCTCGAATCCACCACGTTTGAAAGCCAATGCACAAGGTCAACATGAACTACTGATAGCGTATAAACGCCAAGCCTTATACGACCCTGAAACCGGTGAAAATGACCTATTACAGGTCAGAGGCTATCTGACTAAACCTGAACTCTGGAACTCGAAAAATAGCGATGGCAGTGTCTCTGATGTACTGGTTGGCCCACAAATTCGTGCGAAACAAGGTGACAATTTAAAAATTCATCTGGTCAATCACCTCCCTGTTGAATCGACGGAGACCTGTCCAAGTCCAGTGACCAATATTAACCAAGGGAACTGTTTTAACACCACAAATTTACATACACATGGTCTTTGGGTTAGCCCGCAAGGAAATAGTGACAACGTATTTTTGAGCTTAAAACCTCAGCAAGATTTTCATTACGAATTTAAGATCGAACCGAATCATCCTGCGGGAACATTTTGGTATCACTCGCATGTGCATGGTTCAACCGCGATTCAGGTCTCAAGTGGCATGGCTGGCCCTTTGATTATTGAGGGAGAGCGGAAACCTGTCATTCGTCAGGGGCAAATTCAGCAGACTGGAGATTTGGACATCTTATGGAAAAATCAAAAAAACCAGCAGTATGACCATGAAAAAATCATGCTGTTCCAGCAGATTCAATACAATGAAGATTGCGACAGCAATTTAAGCCAAGTGAATGGTACACCCTGCATCTATAGCTTAGAAGATTATTCAAAACTCGATATACCCACCTCATGGGCGGATGAAAATCGTTTTACCAGTATCAATGGCAAAATGTTTGGTGAAATTAAGGTGGATCAGAACCAATACCACCGCTGGCGCATGATTCACGGCGGTATCCGTGACACCATTGGTTTGACCATCAAAGAACTACCTGATTCTGCGCTCTTTACCGCAGAGCAAACCCTGAGCGAATGTCAAAAGTATCAAAGCAAGTCGATGTCTTCACAGTTTAAAACGCTGAAAACATTACCGTTATATACCCTTGCACAAGACGGCTTGACCATGGGAAAAATCCAAAAGCAAGGGGTTGAAATTTTTCAACCGGGTTATCGCTTTGATGCCATGCTCTCCTTCCCGACCACCAATAAATACTGTGTATACGATGCCAAGCTGAATCTGGAAGATGAAATTAATGCGCCTGAATCAAGTCCATTACTTCGTCGCGCACCAGAAGAAAAACTCAATACACAGCTCCTCGGTTGGGTCAATGTGCAAGCAACTCAACTACCGCAGCAAACGCCGTTTAACTTCTTAAAAAGTCAGGCCACCCAACTAAAACTGGCACCAGAAGTGATTGCACAGCTCGAACAGGGTGATTTATCAGCCTTTATCTCGCATGCGAGTTTAATAACTGCTGAAGTCGATGAAATGCTCAAAACGATGGCGAAGCAAATCACCAACTTTGACATTCTGTTCAATACAGATGGCAGCTTTAAATTTGGTATTCGTCATGCCGAAGAAGGTACCTTGATCAGCTTTGGCGATGCCTACCATGATGAAGACCATACCCACCATAGCTATGTCCGCAAGCTTCCAATCGGGCAAACTCAAGAGTGGGAGTTAAGCAGTAATGTTGCCAGTCATCCCTTCCATATTCATGTCAATCCATTCCAAGTCGTGAAAATATTGAATGAAAATGGTGTCGATGTCAGCGCCATCGGCAGCTCAGATAAAGATGGTGCAGGAAATATTGACTCGCAATACCATGGAATGAAAGGCGTTTGGAAAGATACGCTCTTCGTCAAACACGGCTATAAAATCTTTGTACGCAGTAAGTACGAAAAATTTGAAGGCGACTTCGTTCTGCACTGCCATATTTTAGACCATGAAGATCAAGGCATGATGGAAACCGTGCGTATTTGTGGCGATCAATATGATTGTAATAGTGAACCGCCTTCACATCATTCCACTATGGATATGACTGCAAGCGATATGCCGACACACAGTCACTAAGACAGATCTCTGCTGTACAAAAGCCCATATCAATATGGGCTTTTTGTTTGCCTAACACTGCGGCTTGCTGCAAAATAACATGATTAATGATATCTAAAATTTATACTGAGGCTGGTCATGACAATGTCTATGGCATTCACATCTTTTTCTCTCAACGGTGTCGATGCACAAAAATTTCTACAAGGGCAAGTGACTTTGCATGTTGAACGCCTTGAAGAAAATGCAACACGTTATACCGCAATCTGCGACCTCAAAGGCCGTATTCATTTTGGTTTATGGCTCACCAAACACAGTGCTGAAAGTTTTTCTATTGTCACTACAGCAGATCAAGCCGAAGAATTTGCCAAACATATTAAAAAATATGGTGCATTTTCTAAGATGAAACTTGAAGAAACTGGTGCAGTTTTTCCAAGTTTAGTCGGTGATGAAACGACATTTACTTCGGAACCGACGGATGTTGTTGCATGGGAAATTCAAGCGATTCAAGCGGGTCAGGCCTATATCGACCAAGCTATTGAACATGTGTTCCAACCGCAAGAGTTACGTCTACATCAGCGTGAAGGTGTCCACTATGACAAAGGCTGTTATTTGGGTCAGGAAGTGATTGCACGCTTATGGTTTAAAGCCAAACCGAAAGCTTGGTTGCATGCGATTTCAGGTACAGGCACTGCTCCTGCACAAGGCGAACACCTGAATAAAGGCGTACAAGTCGTCAATAGCGCGGCTGTAGATAATGGTTATGTAGCATTGGTTGTTGCTCGTCCAGAAGCTTTAGAAGAGTTAGATGTAACTGTTTTAGCCTTGCCTGAAGCTTTGAATGGTGATGTGGCACGTCCGCAGTCAGCTTAAATAAATTCAGAAGATAGCTACATTTAGCTATCTTCTTTTATAATAAATCTAAGTTTTAAATTTTAAAATTCATCATATTAATTTGACTATTTTTAAACTAAAATGCACTCCGAATTTTAACAATAAACTATATAACGATGCATCAGACACAATTTCAAGACCCAAAGCACAAGATCATTGCCCTTTATTACGGAATTTTTGCCCTTCTAGGCATGGTCATACTCGGCAATCAATTGCTTTCAATTCAGCTATCTCTACTTGTTTTGATTATTATTCTTGTACTGTATGCCCAACTCTTTTTCATGCTAATGGGCGCTATCAAATATTGGAAAAGAGATGTTCTAGGCTTGAAAATACTGTTTTGGATCAGCTTAAGCCTTGTCCCGATTATTATCACACCCTTAGTCATTTACTATCCAAAAGTAACAACTGGCTTTTTTCTCTTTATGCAAAGCTCATTTGGCTTCAGTAGCACAGGCTTCGAGTTTCATGTTGCCTACGACACCCAACTCACCCTCTTAAATACATCTTTTTGGGGAATTGGAATCAATCTTATTGAATTTTTTCTATGGTTACGCTTTAAGAATATTGCAGCAAATAATCATATTTCGATTGCCCATTTCAAGAATGAAGACTTAGAACTGAAACGCTATGATTAGCCATTTTTGACCGTATATAAACTAGAATTCTGACATCAGGTCTGACCATCTAAATCTTCTGACCATCCCTAAGCACTCAAAGCCAAAGCCTAAAAACTTTGGCTTTTTAATCACTCATTTTTTCCCTCACATAATAAATCACCCCTGCCCGATCATCTGAAAAATAAAAAGATTTTTCATCGATCTTATAAATATCAGCAGGTCGCCCATGCACCGTTTTACCGACTAAAAAGCCATCCATAAAGGTTTCAAGTTTTTGTCCTTTACGCATCATTGCAATTTGATAGCCATGGCCAATCGCCTCGTCGGTAGAGCCATGCAAAGCCACTAAAAAAGCATTTTTAATGGTGGAATCGGTATGAGGGTCATCAAAATAATCAAAACCCAGTGCTGAGGAATGCGAAGGGAAATAGGCATAGGGCGATGGAATATTTTTACAGCCTGATGCACGTTTAAATTTAGCATCCGCCAAGACTTTGCCCTGCCATAAATAACATGCGGGCCAACCATAATCGACATCCTGTTTTAGCGCATAAAAAGTTTCATCTGGCTTTTTACGTCCCAAATGATCAGAACCTTGATTGGTCGCAAATAGAAATTTTCCGATCCATTTTAGCCCAACAGCATTACGCAAACCTGTCGCATAAATCCGTTGCTCTGAACCATCAGGATTCATCTCGATGACGGATGCTCGCACTTTTTCTTTTTCTACACAGGCGTTACAACTCGAGCCAACCGACACATAGATTTTTCCATTTCCACCGACTGCAATCGTCCGCGTCAGATGCCAACCACCGTATTTATAACTCAAACCATAATCTGGAAATGTCGCTAAAACTTCAGCCTTACTCAAAGGCTGAGTTTCACCTCTACTAAATTTTTGCCGTGTCAGTTGATGCGTTTCCGCCAAATAGAGCCAATCCTGTCCTTGTGCATCGGTATAAAACTGAACTGAATTTGGATTTCTCAAACCGGTCAGATAAGGAATGATTTTGCCAAATTTACCGGTGTCAGCATTCCAATCATCCAATATATATACAGTACCTTTTTTATTATCTGTTAGGTCATACATATCCGTGACAAGCATTCTGCGATCAGGCGCTTGCGAAAAAAAGCGTACCCGTTTGAGACCTTCAGCAGCAGGAATGATCTCGAAATTTGCAGGCAAATTTAAAGAAAACTGCTTGCCATTTTTTAAGTGGATTGGATGAGGTACAAGCTTGGGTTGTTGAGTCCAACTGGTCATTGAGCAAACTAAACAGAGGATGAAGATGGCACTTATTTTTATCATATTTAAATACATCTCAATGAATCATGTATATCTGTATTCATCATAGATGCCTTGTATCTATTTTATTCAATTTATATTTTTAGAAAATATTATACTTTTGAAAATAAAGGATTTTTAAATTACATACGCTGTTGCAGTACACAACAATCAAAAATAAGGAGGAACTTTATTCCCCCTCACGTTTTCGTTTTTAAATCATGATTTTAATCAAAATCCATGAAACAACTTATTCATGTCTTTGCATACATATTCTTTAAAATGATAGGCGCGCGCATGTTTGGCATCAAATTTAGCTTCTAAATCGCCTTTTTTGAAAATATAAACACGATCCTCTTTACTGACTAAAAACTCTGCACCCAGTTTCATCAAAAGCGCATCAATTTTATCTTCATCTGCAATCGATTCATCTGCATTAATTTTATCGTAATTGCGTTTAATGCCTTTAATAAACATCGCGCTGCCTCAGAGAAAATAACAATGCGCGATTAAATCAGAGTCCTGCTTTTTTGCAAAGGCTTTTGATGCAATAAAGTCATGGCATTTAATGCGCTAAGGGCAATCAACATTATTTTATAAAAACGCTTTAAATCACAATTCCTCACTTTACATTTACGTAAATCTACCTATGATGTAAAAACCGACAAAAATAACCACCAAAACACATAAACGGAATTATGTGTATGATTTACAAAAAGGTTTTAAGATGAAAAAAATCCTATTCGCAAGCATTTTAGCAATGAGCACTCAATTCGCTTTTGCTGAAACCAAAACAGATGCCGTCGATCCTGAATTTGCTAAAGTGGAAGCCATGGTCAAGGCCAAAGATATGAATGGCGCCTACCAAACACTGAGCAAGCTTGCAGCAAAAGGTAATGCTCAGGCCACTTATAATTTGGGCTATCTTACTCAAACAGGTCAAGGCGTAGCGAAGGATGAGAAAAAAGCCATCCAACTCTATGAACAGGCTGCAGCCAAAGGCTACCCAGTTGCTAACTATGTGTTAGGTAAAAATTATGCAACGGGCACGCTGGGCTTAAAACAAGACACCAATAAGGCCAAACAATATTTAGAACGCGCATCTTCGGCAGGGTTTGACGATGCCTCCATCGACTATGCCATTTTACTTTTTGCAGAAAATAAACCTGAGTCAGATAAATTGGCACTCAGTAAACTTGATCCGCTGATTAAAAAAGGCAACTACCCTGCGATTCATGCCAAAGCACTTTATGACATCAGTGCTGGCTTTAAAGCTAAAAATGAAAAGCCTATTCAGCAAGGTCTGAATAGCATTCAAGAGTTAGCGAAAAAAGGCTATGTCCCTGCATTGATGGCAGTGGGCAATATGTTTGTAAATGGCAATATCATCCCGCAAAATTTACCTGAAGCTAAAAAAATATTTAGTGCATTAGCCAAAGAAAATATTCCGCAAGCGAAAGAATCTTTGGCAACCGTGGATAAAATGATTGCTGAACAAGCCAAAGCACCTAAAGCCAATGCGAAAAAGAGTTAATTGAGCATTAAAAAAAGCCCTGCACATGCAGGGCTTTTTCATAGGTTTAAGCAAATCTTGATCTGATCAAAATCACGCCCACCACAAACTGATTAATATACCTGTTACGACAAAGCCCAAGATGGTACTCATCAACAAAGGCGTTAAGGTCTTTTCATTTAAGCCATACACTTGTCCTAGCATGGCAAAAATCGTCGGCATCGGTAATGCGGCAATAATCGTCCCTGCATATAACATCTCTTGGCTGACATCGGTCAAATAGCGTAAGCCTAAATAAGTCAGTAAAGGCATCACCAAGTTGCTTGAAATCACCAAATAGAAGCTCTGAGCATTCACATACTTTAAGCTCATACCGACAATCCCTCCACCAATTGCAAACAGCGCCAGTGGTGAAGCCGTTTGACCTAACATCGCCAGTACATCATTGATTTGATGAGGTAAACGAATTTGGAAAATTGCAAACCCAATTCCTAACATTACCCCTGCAAAGAGTGGATTTTTTAACAGGGTCATTAAGGTATTTTTGATGATGTCGCCAATATTGGCTTTTTGCTGTGAACTTCCTAATTGTGCAAGGACCAGCACCGTTGGAATCAGTAGCACACTTTCAATAATGACGATTAGTGAGGTATAGGTCATCGCATTTTGACCGACCAACAAGCTTAGCACTGCAGTGCCAATTAAACCTGTATTTGACATACCAGCGCCTAGTGACAGTACCGCTGTTTGCGACATATTATTTTTAAAATGTGTCGACAATAGCCAATAGGCCATGCCATACAGTAAAAACGTGACTCCGGTATAAACAAAGAAATAGCCGGGATACCAAATTTGATGCAAATCTTTAGAAGCTAATGACTGAAAAAACAAAGCCGGCAGTGCAATCTTAATCACAAATGCACCAATGGTTCCGACCTGTTCTTTACTCAATAAACTGCATTTTACAGACAGATATCCCAAGGCCAAAAGAAAAAAGATTGGACCAATCACCTCAAAGACCATACGAAATATCCTGTGTAATAGACTCTTCCATCCACACCCTCAACCTGAGAGTGTAGATCGGACCGCTATAAATTTTGATAATTAGAAAGCCGTAAATTGACTTCTTTGTGCATGAGGCTGACAGCGTAAATACTGCGGAGAAATTTTTAGGTTTTCACCGAGTTCAGCAGCGGCATGCCATGGCCAACGCGGGTCATATTGAATTGCACGAGCAAGACCAATCGCATCTGCCATGCCATATTGTAAGATGCCTTCGGCTTGCATTGCTTCGGTAATTAAACCCACAGCAATTACGGGAACCTGAACGGCTTGCTTAATGGCTTCAGCAAAAGGCACTTGATAACTGGCTTGTAATTGAATTTTTTGCGCAACATCTAAGCCGCCACTAGAAACATGAATATAGGCTGTGCCTAGTTGTGCAAGCGCTTTTGACAAGCCAACAGCCGAGTCTAGATCCCAACTCGGTGCTTCAGTATATTCCATCCAGTCAGTTGCAGAAATACGTACCCCAATTGGATAATCTTCAGGAACGGCATTTTTCATGGCTTGGAACACTTCAAGCGTCAGCCGAATGCGATTTTCCAGACTGCCACCATATTCATCGCTACGCTGATTCGACAATGGCGACATAAATTGATGCAGCAAATAACCATGTGCGGCATGTAGCTCAATTAAGTCAAAGCCTGCATCTACCGCTCGTTTTGCTGAATCGGTAAAGTCTTGAATGATCTGCTGGATTTCTTCTCGGCTTAAAGCATGGGGTGCATGATCTGTGGCATTAAAGGGCAACTCACTTGCTGAAACAGTTTGCCATCCTTGAGGGTGATCTGGGGGTAATTGTCCACGTCCTGCCCAAGGTTTATCTGTCGATGCCTTACGACCCGCATGTGCCAGTTGGATAGCAAATGGCATAGGTGAAAGTGATTTCACCTTGGCCAATAGTGCCTTCATCTGTGCGCGTTGCATATCATTCCAAAGGCCGAGGTCTGCATAGCTAATGCGCCCCTCTGCCTGTACAGCCGTTGCCTCGACGATACAAAGTCCAGCACCTGACAAGGCATAATTCGCCCATTGTTGTTCATGCCAATAGCTTAACTCCCCTTGCTCATTGGCAGAATATTGACACATGGGTGCAATCACGATTCGATTAGTCAGCCCCAATGTTCCAAACTGAATTGGTTGAAATAACAACGCCACATCACTCTCCTTTTAGAAGGCTTTGGTCACACTTAATCCTGCACTCCAATTCACCCCATCCGCGGGTTCAAAGAAGCGTCCGTTTCCATCATTGACGATCACTGAACCGACATAGTTTTCATCAAACAAATTATCTGCACGTACATAGGTTTTAACTTTCCAATCTGCTTGTTTCCATACATAACCTGCGTTGGCAGAAACCACGGTATAGCTCGACGCAGCATCACTGTTGGCATCATCGACATAGACTTTATCCATATAGCGCACATCTAGGCCGGCATTAAAGCCAATATCTGGCTGCCAATTCAGTGCGGCAAACGCTTGGTTTTTGGCAATACCCGGAATTTTCGCACCCGATCTAATAGATGACGCTTTAGGTTTCGCTGGATCTGTAGGATTCGGTATTTCTGGAACAAAAGCATCAAATGTGGCATCGATATAACTGTAACTTGCTTGCGCACTTAAATCTCGCCATAGCTGTTTATTCCACGAAAGCTCAACACCTTCACGTAAGGTTTTATCGGCATTTCTATAGGTTGCACGCCCTTCCTCTGTCCCAGCAGAAACGATGTCATCTTGAGTTTTGCTTTGGAACACCGCTGCAGTGAAATTCCCCCATGCATTTCGTGATTTAAGCCCAAGCTCGTAGTTATTGCTACTGGCTGGTTTTAAATCAAAATTCATGCCGTCATCTTTGGAATAGGCCATTTCTGTAAAGGTCGGTGTTTCAAAACCTTTGGCATAACTGGCATAGGCATTCAGTTGAGGCGCAATATTCCAGCTGACTGCTGCTGAAGGTAAAACTTTGTCATAGTCAGTTTTACCGCTGTCATCCTTATTTAAACCCACGACATATTTATCGTCAGATTCATAATGAACATTGCTATATCGTAGCCCTGTATCTAAAGTCCAATTGGGTAAAAAATTCCACGAAGCTTGTACATAGGGGTCTAAATTCCACAAGGTGTTATTTTCATTTCGACGAATATTGCCTTTCTTGCCAAAATTTCCATTGGCATCAAAATTTTCATAGCCCTTACGGTCTTCATCCATATAATCAAAGGCAAGGCCTGCAGTAAAACGCGTATTCGGCAAGAGGTCTTTGCCTGTCCAGCGAATATCTGTTCCATAATAATCACGGCTAAAATCAATCACACCACCTGCATGTCTTTGATTTAATTGAATGGTATTCGGGATACAATCTTTTGTACCTATTTTTAAAGCACATTTTGGAATTGATTGATATTGGGTGACATTACGTTGCCCCATATATACCATTGCATTAAGTTCATGCTGATCATTCAATGGTTTTTTCCACGTCAACCCAGTTTGAGTTTGGCTAATTTCCTTACGTACATCATAAGTATTATTGGCATCATTAACTTGTTTCAGATTTTGACGCAATTGCTCCCGATTCAGACCTTGTGGGTCATCGGCATTGATATCCACATGATTCACAATCCAATTGACCTTGGAACCATCATCCAAATCCCACGTCAGTTTTGCATTGCTGAGTACCTTATTTGCAGCACTATGATCACGGTAACCATCAGTTTCAAAATAAGAAGAACTGACAACATAGCTAGGCTCATTGGCCCGTTCTGAGCCACCTTGCAGCACAATATCAGCACGACTTTTATGATGACTGCCGCCCGAATAGCCGAGTTCGATAGAGTCTTTTCCAGTACCTTGCTTGGTTGTTGTTAAGATTGCCCCACCCGAAGAATTACCGTATAAAGAGGAAAATGGCCCACCCAATACCTCGATATGATTTAAGCTACTCATATCGATATTTGATGTCTGTCCCTGACCATCCGGCATGGTCGCAGGGATTCCATCAACATATAAACGGATACCACGCACACCAAATGTTGAACGTGCGCCAAAGCCTCGCATAGACAGTTGCAAGTCTTGTGCATAGTTTTCACGGTTATTCAGTTGTAGTCCGGGCACACCTTTTAAGGTTTCAGACAGATTCACACCCGTATTGTTATTATTTTCAGCCTGCTGTACCCGGTATACCGATGCCGGTGTTTTTAACCATGTGGTATTGGTTCGTGGTGCTTCAATGGTAATCTCAGGAAGTAAAACAGGTTCCGTAGAACCTGTTTCTGCATACAACTGTTGGCTAATACATGCCGTCAGGCAAAGTAAATGTGTCTTAAATGATGTGACGTTAAATTTACTTTGCATAGAGCACCTATTTTGACATTAGAATATTACCTTAGAGCTTAAACCAATTAGGAAAGCATCATCAACCCGATTTGTTGAGCCTGGGTTAATCACATATTGTAAACTTGGGCGAATCATCAACCATTTCGTAGGGTTATGGCTATAGTTCAACTCGACATTATATTCTGCGCTTGCATCAAATTTTTCAGCAGAAAGTCGATCATTGACATGCACACGGTTCACGCCCAAGCCAACCATATCGTTAGGCAAACGATCGGCCAATCCAATGTATTTCAAACCTAGCTGCTGTGAGTTATCAACTTTTGTGGTGACACGATCATGCCAAGTAAAATTGGCAAAGCTATGCAAACCACGTTTGCCTTCACCTGTAGACGTTAACTGTTGCTCAATCGCGACCCAACCACCAAAGGTACGATCTTCAGCTTCACCCGAAATAATGTCTTTTTGATTTTTTACATTATCTGCAGTGTTGTACATCGCACCAAAGCGGTAGCTCCCCGGTAAGCCATTTACAAATGATTTTGGTGTCCAAACCAATTCTACGGGAATAGTTACGCCATCAGCATGATCTGTATCTAGACTCCAACCTTGACCTTCTGCTTTGGCATTACCATTGTCAGGGTTAAATTCATAAACACCGACTTGTGCCGCAATTTCTGGCGTTGCTTGGTATTTCACACGTCCACCCCATTGTGAAACTGGAGTATTCATCCACATAGAACCTTGCCATTTACCCATTTGCGCTGCACAAAATGCGGTGCTGGCAAAGTCACATGCCATCACGTTAAAGTCCATACCTAGACCTAAACGACCTGCTTTTACACTAATGCCTTGTTCTTTAAAATTCTTTTCAATCGATAATTCAGTTAAGCGACTATCCTGATTACCACGACCAAAATTGGCTTGTGCATTTGCCAATTGAGGAACATCTCCTTGCAAATCACGAACTGAGGTACTTTGACCTTGACGAGCAGTCATTACAGCACGCACAGTCACGCCATCCCAACCTGCGAGTTTTTCCATATCAAGCTGTGTACCTAACCACAATTGGCTGGCTACCGTTGCTGAATGTCCCGGATTACGACCGCCATCGGCAAGATAGGCAGCATCAGCAGCAATATTGGCCTCAAACTTCACACCTTGTTGTGCAAGTTCGGTACGTTTACCATCCCAATCCCCGAGCATGTACTGACCTTTAGTGTCGAATGCTTCTGCGGCGTGAACATGTGTCATGGCTGCTGCAACAAATGCAGGTAGAAAAGCTAGACTGTATTTTTTCATGGTAAAACCTAAATCTGGAGAGAGTCTCTAGACAAGCCACAAGGCTTGAAATCTAATGTCACAAAAATTACATAATTTTTCACGTTCTATCTCAGCATTATTTTTATCATTCACAAAACTTTAATTTATCGATAAATAATTTTAAATAAATCTATTGTTATATAATTATTTTAATTGTTATTTTTCAACACCTTATATTTTTGAAAAATTAAATTTTAAAATTCTGATCGCTTTTTCAAACTCATTATTGTGACTTGTTGGTTTATTATTCTCACAATTAATAATCAATAACCTATTCATACACTCCCTTAGGCCGCGATGAAACTTGCATTCTGTAGGGCTAGGCCCAATAGTATGCATAACTTGAATGATCCATTGCTTCGACCTTTATGCCTGAATTACCAGAAGTAGAAACCACTAAAACCAGTTTATTGCCATTATTGAATGAAAAGGTTCTCAAAGTTGAGGTTTTTCAGTCGAGCCTGCGTTGGCCTATTCCTGACGACATTCAAAAACTCGTCGGACAAAAGCTGCTTCAGCTCAGCCGTCGATCAAAATATATTTTGGCTGAATTTGAACAGGACAGCATGTTGTGGCATTTGGGCATGTCTGGCAGTTTTCGGATTTGTGAAGGTCATGAAGCATTACGAAAGCATGATCATCTGGTGATTCATTTTGAAGATATGCAATTACGCTATCATGATCCGCGCCGTTTTGGCTGTATTTTATGGTTAGATGCATCATCTCAAAGCAAACTGATTGACACGCTTGGCCCTGAACCGCTGAGTGATGCGTTTAATGCTGAATACTTATTCCAAAAATTTAAAAATAAGCAGACCGGTATCAAAGTATCGATCATGGACAATCATATCGTAGTCGGTGTCGGCAATATTTATGCAACGGAAAGCCTGTTTAACCTCGGCATACACCCTGCGCAGCCAGCATCGAGTTTGAGTTTTGAACAAGTTGAAAAAATGGTCATCGAAATCAAACGTATTTTAAAACAGGCAATTGATTTAGGCGGTTCGACTTTACGTGATTACACCAATGCGATGGGCGAAAATGGTTATTTCCAACAAACTCTGCTCGCCTACGGACGTGCCGGTGAAATGTGCATCAACTGTGAAACCATCTTGCAAAATATCAAACTAGGGCAACGTGCATCGGTGTTTTGCCCTGAGTGCCAGCCTTTAAAAAAGGTTAAAATGCAGACTAAGAAAACTCTGAAAGGAAATAAAGCATGAAGTCTGCGATTGTTCGCCACATATTAGTCAAAGATAAAGAACTATGTGAGCAACTGAAAAAGAAAATCAAAGGCGGTGCGGACTTTGCCAAAATTGCGAAGCAGCATTCGACATGTCCTTCGGGTAAAAAAGGCGGTGAGCTTGGCGACATTAAAAAAGGCCAACTGGTTGGTCCAATTGATAAGGCGGTATTTACCCTACCCGAACGTGAACTGCATGGCCCGATCAAAAGCCAGTTTGGCTGGCATTTGTTAGAAATTAAGTTTCGGATGAATTTTTAATAGTTATTTGATCGCATTCAAATTTTGAAGTTGTCAAAATATCCCCTTTTTGGGGAAAGGTAGTTCTCTCATTTACATTCGCTTTATAATATGAAAACCATGCTTTTGAAATAGGAGACTCTGGATTTTTTAAATGTCCCACAGCACCTTTAGACCTCCCGAATAAAATACAAACAGGCTGATTTAGTGATAACTTGCTTATGTCATTAATTTTAAATTTTACAACTTGTACAGTATAAGCTTCAGAATCTGTTTGTTTTGCTATTTCCTTACTAACATCAAAAGCATATGCTATTTCTAAATGTAATGGTTTTTCTAATACATACTGTGCTAAATCATGTGGTAATTTTTTATAGTCTGGTGCAATTTCATCATCACCTTTATATGCACGAATTGAATTGATATTACAATCAATTCTCTTCAAAAATTCTGAAGGTCTACCTAAGGTTTTATTCCAAGAAATACTTGATGCACTATCTTTAAGATCATTAATTAAATAACTGTTGTTCTCATCTTTAACCCAAGTTAATTCGCGATGATCATAAATATTATTATCGTTGGGTCTTGATGATGTTTCTAATGCAATCTTATACCCATCTCTTTTATATAATCCATTAGCAAAAAAAACTAATTTAACAGCATCAGAACGCCAATCTCTGTTAAAAATATAAATATTATAATGATTATTTTTAAGGCTTAAAATTTTGTATTTGTCTAAGTTCGATCGACTATAGTAAATACCATTTTCATTATCCGTGTTATTCAAGTTTTGGCAAATTTCTTGAACAGACTCTCTCATAGCTTCAGGAAAATAATTTATAAAATCTTTATTTTCAGAATTTTGTGCAGCAAAAGCATTTGTAACTATTACAATTGAGCAGCCTAACAATACAATATTTATAATTTTTTCCATATATATTTTCAAATTTTAATTTAATTCTAAGATTAATAAAAACGGCACTTCAAAGTGCCGTTTTCACTGCTAAAGGATTAACCTTTACGTTTTAATTCATCACGAATTTCACGAAGTAATTCGATATCTTCTGGAGTCGCCTCTGGAGCTGGCTCTTCAACTTTTTGACGGCGCAATTTGTTCATCAATTTCACTAACCAGAATACGACCCATGCCAAAAGCAAGAAGTTGATTAAGATAGTTAAGAAGTTACCGTAAGCCAAAACATTAAGGCCTGCATCCTGTGCTGCTTTTAGCGTGGTTAAATTGTTTGGGTTATCGCCCAATACTAAGAACCAATTTGAATAATCAACGTCACCACCAAGGATCCAAGAAATAAAAGGCATGATAATGTCTTTTACCATGGAATCGATGATTTTACCGAACGCACCACCAATGATGACACCGACAGCCAAGTCCATCACGTTGCCTTTCACGGCAAATTCTTTAAATTCTTGAATAATACTCATGTGATCTCCAGAAATTTTTTTCAGCTTTAATTTTGTGACGAAGTATACATTATATCTGTATAACTATTTCCACCTAATTTACTTGGTTTTTATTAGATTCTAAATGCCATGTATAAAAATTCACACAAAACATTTTTCACTATAGTAATTCACTCTATTAAAAAGGATTTATCAATATTATGCATGTCGGATCAAATGAATAAAGTCATTCAAGTTTTCCCTTTTTATTCAAAACACCCATGCATAAAAAAACCGCTAACCTAAGTCAGCGGTTTTTTTTGAAACTGTAAAATTAACCGTTACGGTTACGTTTACGTTCGTTTTCAGTCAACCAGCGTTTACGGATACGGATTGACTTAGGCGTTACTTCAACTAATTCGTCGTCTTCAATGAATTCAAGCGCTTGTTCAAGCGTATATTCAATTGCAGGAACAAGAGTCAACGCATCATCAGTACCAGAAGCACGTACGTTAGTTAACTGTTTCGCTTTAGTTGGGTTAACAGTCATGTCGTCTGAACGTGAGTTAATACCAACGATCATACCTTCATAAACTTCTAACTGAGGTTTAGCGAATAGACGGCCGCGGTCTTGTAAGCTGAACAATGCATAGCCCAAGCAGGTGCCTTGAACCATAGAAATCAACACACCGTTTTGACGTTTCGCAACAGTACCTTGTTTCATTGGACCGTAGTGCGAGAAGCTTGAAGTCATGATACCTGTACCTGAAGTCATTGTTAAGAATTCAGAACGGAAACCAATCAAACCACGTGAAGGAACAGTTGCTTCAATACGGATACGGCCTTTACCGTCAACTTCCATATTGGTCATTTCACCTTTACGGTGACCCATTTGTTCCATTACAGCGCCTTGGTGCTGCTCTTCAACGTCAAACGTTACGTTTTCGTATGGCTCTTGTTTTTCACCATCAATTTCTTTGATGATTACTTGTGGACGTGATACGCCCATTTCGAAGCCTTCACGACGCATGTTTTCAATAAGAACTGAAAGGTGAAGCTCACCACGACCAGATACTTTGAAACGGTCAGGACTGTCAGTATCTTCAACACGTAATGCTACGTTGTGAATCAATTCGCGATCTAGACGTTCACGGATATTACGTGAAGTTACGAATTTACCTTCTTTACCAGCAAACGGTGAGTTGTTTACTTGGAAAGTCATCGATACTGTAGGTTCGTCTACAGAAAGTGCAGGTAAAGCTTCAACTGCTTTTGGATCACAGATTGTGTCAGAGATATGAAGTTCATCAATACCCGTTACACAAACGATGTCACCAGCAGAAGCTGATTCAACATCGATACGCTCTAAACCATGGTAACCCATGATTTTTAAGATACGACCGTTACGTGTTTTACCGTCTTTGTCGATTACAGTTACAGGAGTGTTTAATTTCACTGAACCACGTTGAATACGACCAACACCGATAACACCTACGAAGCTGTTATAGTCAAGTGAAGACACTTGCATTTGGAATGGACCATCAACGTCAACCGCTGGTGGTTCAACGATGTCTACAATTGTTTCGAACAATGGAGTCATGTCTTCAGCAAGTTCTTCTGGAGATGGACCAGCCACACCACGAAGACCTGAAGCATATACAACTGGGAAGTCTAACTGTTCGTCAGAACCACCAAGGTTGTCGAACAAATCGAATACTTGGTCAATTACCCAGTCTGGACGAGCGTTTGGCTTGTCGACTTTGTTAATAATTACGATTGGTTTCAAACCACGTGCGAACGCTTTTTGCGTTACAAAACGAGTTTGTGGCATTGGGCCTTCTTGAGAGTCAACAAGAAGAAGTACGCAGTCAACCATTGACATTACACGTTCTACTTCACCACCGAAGTCGGCGTGTCCCGGGGTATCCACGATATTGATACGGTATTCAGTGTTAGTACGCTTGTCTAACCATTTGATTGCAGTGTTTTTTGCAAGAATGGTAATACCACGTTCACTTTCAATAGCGCCAGAATCCATTACACGTTCGATCTCGCCTGCGCGATCGCCAAGAGCACCTGATTGCTGTAAAAGTTTGTCTACAAGAGTAGTTTTACCATGGTCGACGTGCGCGATGATGGCAATGTTACGGAGAGTTTTAATATCTGACATGTGAATTCGATACGCCTAAAGTTTGAGGGCAAATTATACAGAAAAAATATAGATTTTAGTAGTGACAGTTTATTGACAATCGCATTTTTTTTGACGACTGGCACGCTTTTGGTTTTGTAAAGCTGTGTAAACAGATTAGAATAGCGCCACCTAGCCTTAATTTTCAGTGCCGCATGTCTGATTTAAACCAATCTCCCGAAGCAAAAGATCAACTCGATTTAGTCTATGGATTGAATGATCGACCAAAACCTTTTATTGCTTTCCTCGCTGCGTTTCAACATTTATTGGCCATTATTGTCCCAATTGTGACGCCGGGTCTGCTGATCTGTTTGGCACTTGGTGTGTCAAAAGAAGACACCAATATGATTCTTTCGATGTCATTGGTGATCTCTGGTATCGCAACCTTTTTACAATGTAAAAAAGTCGGTCCATTTGGTGCAGGTCTACTGATTGTACAAGGAACCAGCTTTAACTTTATTGGTCCTATTATCGGTATTGGTTCTGCAATGGTTGCGGCAGGTACACCTGTAGAAGCAGTGATGGCATCTATCTTTGGTGTGGTGATCGCGGGTTCATTCATTGAAATGGGTGTGTCACGAATTTTACCGTGGGTGAAAAAACTGATCACTCCATTGGTAACAGGTATCGTAGTGTTATTGATTGGTCTGACTTTAATTAAAGAAGGCCTGATCAGCATGGGTGGTGGTTATCAAGCCATGGGCGATAAAACATTTGCCAATGCAGACAACCTCATCATGTCTTGTACCGTTTTGGCACTGATCATTTTACTGAATCGTGTGCGTATTACATGGGTAAAAAGTTCTGCCATCCTGATTGCCTTAGTCGTGGGTTACATCCTTGCAGGCTTTATGGGTCATTTAAACTTTGATGGTTTAAAAGATGCGCCACTGGTTCAAATTCCAACACCGATGCACTTTGGCCTGAGCTTCTCTTGGAGCTTATTCATTCCAATGGCATTTATCTACCTTGTGACATCTTTGGAAGCAATTGGCGATATTACCGCGACTTCTAAGCTTTCAAATCAAGCTGTAGATGGCCCTGAATGGATGAAGCGTATTAAAGGTGGTGTATTGGTGAATGGTGCAAACTCATTCCTTGCCGGTATCTTTAACACATTCCCAAGTTCTGTATTTGCGCAAAACAACGGTGTTATTCAGTTAACAGGTGTTGCAAGCCGCTATGTAGGCATTTGGATTGCTGCCTTATTGGTTATTTTAGGCTTACTTCCTGCTGTAGCAGGTGTCATTCAGGCAGTTCCACAAGCCGTGCTTGGTGGTGCTGTAATGGTCATGTTCGGTGCCGTGGCTGCCTCGGGTATTAATATCTTGTCAGGCATTCATTTAGACCGCCGCGCACTATTAATCATTGCGATTTCATTGGCATTGGGTCTAGGTGTTGCACAAGTACCACAAATCCTTGAACATCTTCCTGAATTGTTCCGTAATATCTTCAGTTCAGGCGTTGCCACTGGTGGTATCGCTGCCCTTATTTTGAATATTGTTCTTCCTGAAGTGAAGAAGTAAGTTCATTTGTCAAAGAACACTGCCTAGGTTCCGCCCTAGGCAGTGTTTTTTATGATGGAGAAATCTATGGATCTCACAAGTGAAGTCGTTATACGACAGATCGATTTATTACAAGATCGCGTGCTTTTCGTAAATGCACCGACAGATGACTTACTCAGTCAATTGAATGACAATATTAAGCCATCGATTTGGTGCTGGAATTTTAATGATTTTCAGTACTTTCAAAATCAACAGTCAAACGTCCATTTTGGTGTCGATTTTCCTGAAGGTCAGTTTGATCAAGCGGTTATTTTTGTTCCGAAATCAAAAGAACTGCTGAATTATTTATTACACAATGTCGCAAGTCATCTTGCTCAAGGTGCGTCTATTTTCCTCGTGGGTGAGAAAAAAGGCGGTGTTGAACGCGCAGCAAAACAATTACAACCCTTTGGTAAAACCCTAAAAATTGATAGTGCGCGTCACTGTCAAATGTGGCAAACCCTCTTAGAAAAAACTGTAACACTCAAGCCACTACAAGATTGGGTGCAAAAATATCCAGTTGAGACTCCAAATGGTGAGCTTACGATTTGCGCACTGCCGGGCGTATTTAGCCAGAACCGTTTAGATGTGGGTACGGCTACCTTATTGCCTTATTTATCACAAGTCACTTCGGGCAAAATTGCTGATTTCGGCTGTGGTGCGGGTGTCATCAGTGCTTATTTAGCCAAACTGAATCCTAAAAATCGTATCTTTGCCATGGATGTAGATGCTTTTGCACTGGCTTCTACACAAATGACATTTGAACAAAATTTGCTTGAACCTGAACAACTTGAGATTAAAGCGGTCACAGGAATCGAGGATGCACCACTATTTTTACATGCCGTAGTCAGCAATCCACCCTTCCATCAAGGGATTCAAACCGACTACAATGCCAGTGAAAATCTATGCAAAACTTCGCGCAGACATTTGAAGTCTGGGGGTGAGCTTTGGATTGTTGCCAACCGATTCCTCAATTATCCGACTTTAATTGAGCAGCATTATGGTCAATGTACAATCAAAGCCGACCAACAAGGATTTAAAGTCTTGTTTGCGAGCACGCAAAAAAATCTTAAGGAACAATGATGAGCGAAACTCAAAAACCAGCTCAGCTTCAGCGTAAGTTGGGTGCTCGCCATCTCAACATGATTGCAATTGGTGGATCAATTGGTACAGGTTTATTCCTTGCCTCAGGTGCAACCATTGCCAATGCAGGCCCGGGTGGCGCCCTGCTTGCATACTGCTTAATTGGTATCATGATTTACTTCTTGATGACCAGTCTAGGTGAGCTTGCAACACATAATCCAACTTCGGGTGCATTCTTTACCTACGGCACAAAGTATGTCGAGGGTGGTTTCGGCTTCGCTTTGGGTTGGAACTATTGGTACAACTGGGCGATTACCGTGGCATTTGAATTGGTTGCAGTCCAATTCATTATGAAATTCTGGTTTCCAGATATTCCGGGCTTTTACTGGAGTGCGATTTTCCTCGCAATCGTCTTTGCCATTAATGCGCTGACCGTAAAAGGCTTCGGTGAATCCGAATTCTTCTTCTCGCTTGTTAAAGTGCTCGCAATTGTTGCCTTTATCATTATCGGCCTGTTTATGATTGGCAAAATCATGCTGACACCGGGCGTAGAAACATTTGCCAACTGGACCAAGGGTGAAGCCCCATTTGTCGGCGGTTTATCTGCCTTGATTGGTGTGGCCATGATTGCCGGTTTCTCTTTCCAAGGGACTGAAATGGTTGGTGTGGCTGCAGGTGAATCGAAAGATCCTGAAAAGACCATTCCTATTGCCATCAAGCAAATTTTCTGGCGTATCTTGTTGTTTTATATCGTGTGTATTTTCATTATCGGCACTCTCATTGCCTATGATGACCCACGTTTATTACAAGCAGCATCTACTGAAAATATTGCACTATCACCATTTACCTTACTGTATGAAAAAGCAGGTTTTGCTTTTGCTGCATCGGTGATGAATGCGGTGATCTTGACTGCGATTTTATCAGCGGGTAACTCTGGTATGTACTCCTCTACCCGTATGCTGTTTGATATGGCACGTAAAGGCAGTGCGCCGAAAGTCTTTGGTCGCTTAGATGCACGTGGCGTACCGATGAATGCGCTTTATGCAACTACAGCGATCGCAGCACTGTGCTTCTTAACCACATTTATCGGTGAACAAGCGGTATTTAACTGGTTACTGAACATGTCAGGTATGTGTGGCTTTATTGTGTGGCTCGGTATTGCAGTTTCACATTATCGCTTCCGTAAAGGCTACTTGGCTCAGGGCAATAAATTGGAAGACCTTGCTTACCGTGCAAAATTCTTCCCATTTGCACCGTGGTTTGCCTTTATTTTGTGTGCCATCGTGGTCCTTGGTCAGAACTATCAAGCCGTTTTAGATGGTGAATGGTTAGCCGTTGTTTCTACCTATATTGGTATTTTCTTATTCCTTGCCATTTGGTTCGGTTATAAATGGAAACACAAAACTAAGTTGGTTTCATATCAAGAAATGGATGTAAAACCAATGAAAGTTGATCAAGAATAATGTGATCACTGAATAAAAAAAGCAGCATCAGAGCTGCTTTTTTTATGGCTAAAATTGTGTCTCAATACATTCACGCTTTAACAAAATATTTCGTGAGTAATGTTGAGGAATGCTGTCTGATCTATCACCAACAACTGACACGCTCACTCAATCATGTTAAGCACCAAAAATAAAAACGCCCAATGCAATGCATCAGGCGTTTGTTCAAAAGTAACTACGTTTTCAGGTTTGATTTTCAATACTTAAGAAGCATTATGCTGTTGTACAAAGGCAATAAACTCGTCTTCGCTCATCACAGGCACACCCAGCTTTTCAGCCTTTTCTAATTTAGAACCTGCCTTTTCACCTGCAACTACACATTTGGTTTTACCCGAAACACTACCACTGACACGTGCGCCTAAGGCTTGAAGCATTTGCGTCGCTTCATCACGACCCATGGTACTCAATGTCCCTGTAATCACCCAACTCTCGCCATTCAGCGGCTGACGACTTGGTGCAACGGGTGCATCCCAATGAATCCCAGCTGCCAACAAACGATCAACCACTTCGAGGTTATGCGGCGCTTGGAAAAAGTCGACAATCCATTCTGCGGTAATATCACCAACGTCTGGCGTTTTTTTCAAGGATTCGAGATCTGCATGACGAATCGCATCAAAAGTTTGGAAAGTATTCGCGAGCATGCGTGCCGTGGTTTCACCCACGCCTCGAATGCCGAGTGCATAAATAAATGCACCTAGCGTCGTTTTCTTACTATTTTCAATGGAGTCAATGAGGTTTTGAACCGACTTCTCACCCATTTTTTCAATGGTCAGTAATTTTTCACGATGCTCATGCAAGCTATAAATATCAGCAACATCTTTGAGTAAATCCAAATGTAAAAGTGATTCCGCCCAACGGTCACCTAAGCCCTCAATGTCCATAGCTTTACGCGATACAAAGTGACGAATCGCCTCAATACGCTGTGCAGCACAGTACAAACCACCTGAACAACGTGCCAAGGCTTCACCTTCGGGCATCACCACTGGAGATGAGCAGACTGGGCAATATGCAGGTAACTGAACTTCTACCGTATCTACAGGACGGAATTCAGGCCATACTTTTTCCACTTTTGGAATCACATCGCCACTACGGTAGACACTGACTGTATCACCCACACGGACATCTAAACGGTGAATTTCACCAATATTATGTAGAGTGACATTGGAAACCGTTACGCCACCGACTGCAACAGGATTTAAACGTGCGACTGGAGTTAAAGTCCCTGTACGCCCCACTTGCCAATCAATATTTTCAACCGTCGTGAGCGCTGCAACTGCAGGGAATTTATATGCCGTTGCCCAGCGCGGTTCACGACTTAAAAAGCCCAGTGTTTGCTGTTGCTTCAGGCTGTTTACCTTAATCACCATGCCATCAATTTCAACGCTCAGGCTTGGACGATCAATGATCATTTGCTCATATGCAGCTTGTACGTCCTGAATGCTGTCACATATAAAGTGACGTTCACCGACAGCAAAACCAAACTGTGTCAGCCACTCAAGACTTGCAGACATGGTGGTTTGCCCATGATGTGGTTCACACTGTGCAATGCCATAGGCATAAAAAGCCAAAGGACGCGAAGCCGCAATTGCAGGATCGAGTTGACGTAAGCTTCCTGCTGCTGCATTTCGTGGATTGGCAAAGGTTTTTTCACCTTTGGCTTCATTTTCAGCATTAAGCTTTTCAAAGCCTGACTTTGGCATCAGGACTTCACCACGGACTTCAAGCAGACTTGGAATTTCAGTCTTTGTAGTAGTCAGTACTTTAGGTAAATTTCGAATGGTTTTTACATTTTGGGTAATGTCTTCCCCTGTTTCACCATCACCCCGTGTCACACCACGGACTAAAATGCCATTTTCATACCAAAGAGAAATCGCCAGCCCATCAAATTTTAATTCGACATCATATTCAATTTTTTGATTCGGTAAGCGCTCTTCCGCACGACGGGCAAAGGCAAATAAATCTTCTGCATTAAATACATTACCCAATGACAACATGGGTACTGCATGGGTTACAGATTCAAACTTAGACAAGGCCTTTCCACCCACTTTTGTGGTTGGTGTATCAGGTTGCACTAAATCAGGGTATTGCTCTTCTAAGGCTTTTAATTGGTGAAAAAGTTGATCATATTCACTGTCCTCAATTTCTGGCGTGTCCATGACATAGTAGGCATGGTTATGTTTCGCCAAGAGTTGAATCAGTTGTCGCATCTGTGCAACGACAGTGGATTGTTGTGTCATACATTCACCATAAAAAAGGGCGGTTCATGCTCCGCCCTCAAATTTCATTATCTGTTGCTATTATAGAAACCCACTCGGTGAGTTTCAATCAAAGACGCTTAGACTTCGATAGCTTGACCTTGACGATAATCAATCGCTTGATGACGCCAATGTTCACGCATCTGCGGTGTAAATTCTTGGTTATTTTGATCATACACAGTACCGTCAATTTCACGTGCAATTAGACGTGAAATGCTGTCCATGGTATCAAAGGCATTTTGCACATCGCTGTGTGGCAGCGCCAAGAAGAAAGCTAAACCTTTTACTTCTTCAGTCGATAAAGTTTCAAGATCAAAACCTTGCGCAGCGCCATCATTATTCATTTGTAATACAGAGAATAATAACTTTGTGCCTTCTTCATCATAACGATGGAAACAGGCCATTTCGCCGAAGCGTAAACCGTATTTCAGTAACACTTTTAATGCTTTTTCACCTGACAAGGCACGGCTATCAGGGAACACATTTAAGGCGATATAAGTTTCCGCAGTCGCTAAAGCACTTTCTTCATCAACAATTTTTTGTTCATGTAAATGAGCATCCAAAATACTGCTTTCTTCATCAAAATCGCTAATTTCAGCTTTTTCAATTGCACTATTTACACTAAATTCTGGTGCTTTTTCTGCAGGAACAGCGTCAGCCTGAACATTCGTCGCAGGAGTCGCTGCGTGATTGGCATCGGTGGCTACAGTTGCAACCGTTGCAGATTCTGTTGTTTCTGTAGACAATATATTGTCTTCTGTTGCAGTTTGAGCTTTTTCAACTGAAACGGGATCCGTCGTAGTCGTCTCAGTCTTTGCCGTAGCCTCAACGCTCTGCTCTGCTTGTTCCGTTGCCGTTGCTTCTGGAGTTACATTCGCTTGAACAGCTTCAGTCGTTTCAACCGCTGTGACTTTTTCCTCAGCCAAAGTCGGCTCTACACGTTGCGTGGTTTCAGGTGTATTTAACTGATTTCGTACATGGCGCGGAATAACAGGTTGCTGACTATCAGGGTCAATATGTAATTCGGTGTCGAGTGATGGCGCTGCATCCGCAGGTTTACGAAACATCATTCGAATGCCCACAACCATGATAATTACAGCGATTACAATCCCAGCTATAGTGGTGATTTCCATGTTATGCCTCCGCAGCTAAACCGTATTCTTTGGCCTGCTCAATATTCACAGTCACTAATTTTGAAGTTCCTGGTTCTGGCATGGTCACACCAAGTAAGTCAGTTGCCATTGTCATTGCCAGTTTATTGTGTGTAATGTAGATAAATTGCACTTGTTCTGAAAGCTCTTTTACAAGATTACAAAATCTTCCTACATTTGCATCGTCTAAAGGTGCATCGACTTCGTCTAAAACGCAAAATGGTGCAGGATTTAGGCGGAAAATCGCAAAAACCAAAGCCAATGCAGTCAATGCCTTTTCACCACCCGACAATAATGCCAAAGAGCTATTTCGTTTACCCGGTGGTCGTGCCATCAGTTTTACACCCGATTGCCAACCATCTTCAAGGCTTAAACTTGCTTCGCCGCCATTAAATACTTTCGGAAACAACTCTTGAAGTTCTGCATTGACCTTATCAAAGGTGGTCATAAACAGCTTTCGAGTTTCCTGATCAATGCTTTTCATCGCAGCTTGCAATTGTTCAACAGTTTTTTGCAAGTCATCGATTTGGTGGCTTAAATCATCAAAGCGTTTAGAAACTTCAGTATATTCTTCTGCGGCAGCCAAGTTGACTGCGCCCAATTTATCAAACTGCTGCTGTGCTTTTTCGAGTTTTTGCTGATGGGATACCACATCAATGCTTAAACCCGTCAGCATTTCACTGTTCATTTCTTTCAATTGTTCTGAATAATGCTGCAAATCAGACTGCGCGGATTGCCAAGCCAAACGCTTTTCTTCCAATTGCGTACGCAATTTTTCATCTTGCTGTTGATGTGAATGGCGTTGTTCCGTCAATGTCTGTTGTTTGCTCTGAACATTATTCAGTTCAAGCTGCCAGTCATTCCAGGTTTTTTGTAAACGTTCAGTGACTTGGGCCTGTTCAGAATACTGTGACTCAAGCGCAGGCAATTCTAACTGTACCGGATCGACAAATTTCTTCGCCTGCTCCATCTGTCCAATAATTTGCTGAGTTTGTGCTTTTAAAAAGACCGTGTCTTTTTCTAATAATTCAATCTGTTGTTTCGTCTGTACAGACTGACGACGCACGATTTCCAATTCTTGCTGACTGTGTAATACCACTTGCTGAGCACTTTCCAGCGCTACACTCAATTCCTCAACTTGGAATTGCAAGGTTTTATAATTAGGCAAGGCTTGCTCGAGCTTCATCGTCAGCGCATGTAGATCAATTTCCAAATCATCTTTTTGCATGGCATCTTCTTCAAGCTGGGCTTCAAGTTGCTGTAATTGATCTTCTAACTGCTGCTTTTGTAATGCAAATGCCTGATTGGAACTTTGTACCTTCGCAATGGCAACATCAGCATTTTGAATATCTTTTTGCCAAGTTTTTAATTGGCTATGTTGCTGTTGTAGATTTTGCTGTAAAGCCTGTACGACATTTTGCAACTCAGGCAATTGCCCTTCTAGTTGTGTCAGCTTTGGCTGCTGTTCTGCAAGTAATTCAGTCAATTCATCCAAACGAATACGGTGGCTCAATGCACCTTGCCCTGCTTGGCTGTCCTCATCATAGTCCAGACCAATCACCCAATCCACACCGACATGATAACCATCGAGCGTGAGTATTGACTGACCAGCAGCCAGTTTAGCCTGATGACTCAGTGCCACTGTCAATGTTTCGGCAATTGCGACCTGCTGCCAGATCGAAAGCTGTGGTGCTTCAATCCACGTCGCCAAAGCTTCTAATCCAACGATTTGTGCTGCTGTGTGAGGACTTCCTTTGACCTGACGTGCAATACTGTCTTGAAAACTATCACTGTGTCCTAAGACTTGAGCACTCAGCCATTTAGACAAAAATTTCTCGACCAGTTGCGCATGCTGTTTGCCTTGCGTGCTCAACTGCAACTGCTGCATTAAATGTTGACGCTGGCTTTGCTGCTTGGGACTGGCTTTAATCATCAAGTGATTTAGGTTTTTCTGCTCTGACAACAGCACCTGTATTTCTGACTTTAGCTGCAGCACCGTATTTTTGTGCTGTGCCTGCTGTTCTTGTGCAGCTGCAAGCTGTGTCTGCGTTTCGGCAATCACCTGCTCTTGTTGCGTAATTTGTTGTTCGAGCTGTTGCTTATCTTGCTGATACTGCTCCAACTCATCTTGCTGCGCCTGATGCTGAATTTGACCTCTTTGCTGTTGCAGGGTCTCACGTTGTTGCTCAATTCGACCAATATTTTTGGTCAATTGTTCACTCTGCGCCAACATCTGTAGCTTTTGCTGTTGCTGCTTTTCGACTTGCCCACGGCATTGTTCAAATTGTTGAACCGCTTGTTGATGCTGAGCTTTCAAATCGGCCAATTGTTGAGTCTGATCTTGAGTACTGCTTTCTTGGCGCTGTAATTGCTCAACAAATCCATCTTGCTGTTCTTGCAGCGTTTCCAGTTGTAACTCTAATAGCTGTAAACGTTCTTTGGTTTGAGCTTTTTGCTTTTCAAGCTCCACCAAACTTGCCGAATTTTGTGCAAATAAACCCTGCTTTTGCTCCAGCGTCATTTTCAACTCAGACAGTTTCTTTTCCGCCTGTTGCCATTCACTTTGTAATGGCGTGGACTGTTGAATAAGCCGTTGAAATAAAGCACTGGTGGAAGATAAGTCATGCTCTAGAGTATTCAGCTCAGAACGAACCAGTTTGAAGGTTTCCCCGAGCTCATTCATCTGAAGCGTGTATTCTTGCTGTAAACGCGTGCTTTGTTCACATTGGAAAGACAACACTTCGATCTTAATGGTACGAATTTGGGTTTCTAATTCTTTGTATTGCACCGCCGTTTCAGACTGGCGTTTTAAGGTTTTCAGCTGAGATTTCAGTTCTGATGCAATGTCTTCGAGACGTTCTAAGTTTTGAGTGGTGTGTTCTAGATGCTGTAAAGTTTCACGACGACGAGCTTGATAGCGAGAAACCCCAGCGGCTTCTTCAATATACACACGCATTTCTTCAGGTTTGGCATCGACCAAACGGTTGATCATGCCCTGTTCAATAATCGCATACGAACGTGGACCTAAACCGGTACCTAAGAAAATATCGGTAATATCACGACGGCGGCATTTGGTGCCGTTGAGGAAATATTCGGATTTACCATCACGATTGACCTGACGACGAACTGCTAGTTCAGTATAGGCATTATAAGCGCCACCTAACTTGCCATAGGTATTATCAAAACGCAGTTCAACACTCGCCATCCCGACTGGTTTACGCTTTGCCGTTCCGGTAAAAATAACATCTTGCATGGTGCCACCACGCAATTGACGGGCACTGGACTCCCCCATAACCCAACGAATGGCATCAATCACATTGGATTTACCACAGCCGTTCGGTCCAACAACCGCACTACGGTTGCCTTCAAATTTTAGAGTTGTGCTATCGGCAAAAGATTTGAAGCCGGAAAGTTTTAAACTGCTTAAACGCATAATGTCCTGATCAGCGGCGTGAACGTCTCGCCCACGCTAATTCGATTTGTTTCATCCGTGTTAGTGATTCCAACACAAGGTTGCGTAAGTGTCGACAAAAATCTTCCATAAATAAAGTGGCTTGATGTGATTTTCTGATTAAAACTGCATCAGTCACTAATTTAAACAAATCAAAAGATTCTTGTATTTCACGTCGTGAAATATTCAGTGTCAGGAAATAACTGCGTCTGAGTGATGGCAACAATTCTTGGTAATAACGCATCAGGTAGGTATTTCCCACCATTTCATGCTGACGAGCCATGCCCTGAAAAATCAGATCATAAAACTTTTCAGTATTGCCTTGGCGAGTTTCCACGTCTAATTGTTCAAGTAATAACTGAATACGCTCAGCTTCATGGCTGCGCCACGTTTCCGCCATACGATGCACAATTTGACCCAACAATAATGCTGCAATATCAAATAATGAGCGCACTTGTAAAGCCGACATTTCAGAGACTAAGGCGCCACGGCGTGGGTAGATTTCAATGAGCTGGGTCCGTTCTAAAATCAATAAAGCTTCACGAACAGAGCCACGGCTCACATCCAATTCGGCCGCAATTCTGAGTTCCTGAATACGCTCGCCTTCGACCAACTCACCGCGAATGATTTGTTCACCGATGTGTTTGGCAATTTGTTCTGACAAACTGTCCGCTTCTTGTTGTTGCATACTGTTCCTATCTTTTTTTTATAAGATGCAATGTTCAGATTTACACTCAATCTATTTGCATTAGAAACGATAAGCAACCTAATTGAACATGACATTGTCTGACAATCTTGTGTCAACAAAGCCAATTTTGTCAGTCAAAACGGACAATCAAGCGCCAAAGGCTTGCACACCTTGATAAATAAAATAGCAACCAACTGTTGTTAATAAGCATGCAAAACAACGCTTTAGCATAAATGGTGACAACATATGAGCCACTTTCGCACCCAATTTCGCAGTGATGAAGCTCATTACACTAATCCCGATAAATGCATAAATATGGATATAACCAATGGTATTGGGAACCTCGATATCGGCATGATGACCAAACCACATAAAGCCGAGTGCCCCTGCAATCGCAATCGGTAAACCACATGCAGCAGAGGTTGCGACCGCTTTTTGCATAATGACGCCGTTTTTATTCAAATACGGGACGGTTAAGCTACCTCCACCAATACCGAAGATCGCAGAGGCAATCCCAATACCACCCCCTGCTGCCATTTGCATGGCTTGTGAGGGTAAATGTTTATTCGGATCGACTGGTGTCGCTGCACCGCGAAACATTTTAAAGGCCACCCAGACCGCAAAAAAGCCAATCAACAGTTGCAAACCCTGCCCTGAGAGATAATCAGCAATGCCTGCACCGAGAAATGAACCGATCACCAAACCCGGTGACAAATTCCGAAAGACATTCCACAGCACGGCACCTTTTTTATGATGAGCCGAAACCGAACTGAGTGAGGTGACAATAATCGTGGCTAAAGATGTGCCCACCGCCATGTGCATAATCACACTGGGATCATATTGAAGTTGGGTAAAGACAATGAATAAAATCGGCACAATAATCAGGCCACCGCCAACACCAAATAGCCCCGCAGCAAAACCAGCGATTGCACCAATCAGTAAATATATGATTAACTCCATCAATATTATTCCACAACTCTCAGATTCAAATGGATTTAGAGACCAGACACTTACAGCAATTGCTGAGCACAGTACCTCAGCCGCCTGAAGTTTTATTACTGAAGCCCATTACCACATCGACCAATGACGATGTCCGTGAGATTGCCAAAAAAGGCATTCAACATGTTTTGGTATGCAGTGAAGAGCAAACTCAGGGGCGTGGGCAACGCGATCATCAATGGGTCTCACCCGTTGGTAATATCTATTTAAGCACATTGCTGAATTTACAAACAGCGATAGATGGACGGCTTGCACTCGAAATTGCCTTAAATATCTTACAAATGCCAAGTTTGCAAAATCTCGCTTTACAAGTGAAATGGCCTAATGACCTGTATAGCCCACAAGGCAAATGGGGCGGGATTTTGATTGAACCGATTTCGCCACATCAAGCGATAGTCGGCGTTGGCATGAACTTATTTCCGATTCCATCCATAGGAATTGAGCAACGTGCAACATCGTTATCTGAACTCGGACTTCCCTCGCCAAACCGGTTACAGTTAATTACTGAACTGTATGCAGCAATTCAACTTGCAGGTGAATGGTTCGATCATAACTGCTATAACCTCGCTGAACGATTCAACCATTACGCTGCATTTATGCAACAGCCCGTTGAACTTGAACACCTGCAAGGCAAAAGCCAAGGTCGCTTTCTCGGCATTGAAAATGATGGTTCGATCAACATCCAAACCTCGCAGCGCTTAGAAAATTATTTCCAAGGCCGCTTACGTTTAGCAGATCAATCATAAACAGGATTGCAAAGGCCTACTGATGAAAAAATTATGGCTCGATGTCGGTAATACACGGCTGAAATACTGGATTACCGAATACGATCAAATCATAGAGCATGCTGCGGAACTGCATTTACAGTCGCCTGCCGAACTACTTCTCGGTTTGATCCAGCACTTTAAAAGCTTGGACTTAGATCAGGTCGGGATTTCTTCAGTACTCGACAAGAAAAATAATGATCGGATTCAAAAAATTCTTAAATTTTTAGCGGTTCCTGTCACCATTGCCAAAGTTCATGCCGAATATGCGGGCTTACGCTGTGCTTATGAAGACACCAGTAAATTCGGGATCGACCGTTGGCTGCAAATGCTCGCAGTGGTCAAAGACCCTACTCAAAAATACTGTGTCATTAGTTGCGGAACGGCACTCACCATTGACTTAACGGATGGCTTACAACATTTAGGCGGTTATATTTTGCCAAATTTGTATTTGCAACGTGATTCGCTCATCCAAAACACCAAAGGCATTAAAATTCCAGATGCCACCTTTAACGAGCTGTCTCCTGGTAAAAATACCATAGACGCTGTTCATCATGGCATCTTGCTCAGCTTGGTCAGCACCATTGAAAAGGTTCTCGACAAATATCCAAGTCAGTTGATTTTAACCGGTGGCGATGCTGCGCTATTTGCACGCTATTTAGAACAATATCAGCCAGCTGTCGAAGCAGATTTGCTGCTTCGAGGCCTACAAAGTTATGTAAATGGCGTGTAATTTAGCCATTTTTTGATAGCAAACTGTGAAAGCGTGATGACCAATGGTGATCACGCTTTTTTATTGATGGTCATTTCATATAAGCGTGGTTACAAATTGTATCGCGATTCATGACCTTTTTTCGTCCAAGGAATTACAATAGCCTGCGATGATCGACAGATACATCAGCAACTTTATAATTTAAAAATGTCTTTCAAGATAGAATATAAGACGAAGAGTATAGATATGAAATTTAAAAATTTACTGGGTTTAAGCCTGCTCGCCTCTACATTATTCTTCGGCGGTTGTACCACGACACAAAATCTAGCCAACTCTAAAATCCCTGCCGAAATCAAATCACAGCTCAGCACCTCTGAAGCAGTTTTGGGCTATTTTGGAGATGAAGATAATCCTGATTACTGCGGCTGCGTATCATATATTGACTCAAGCTATTACATGACTCCAGTCAAAGACGGCTATTACCGTGTACTTTTAGGTCGTAATGCGACAGGTGATTTTTTAGTCCAAGATTTTTACCAAGAAACCAAAACCCCTCAATCCTCACCTGCTTGGGTCAAAGATCCGATGAAACTATTTAGTTTCAGTGGCAGTGACATTGAAGGCCCAGTAACGCTTTATCGCAAAAACGGCAAAGTAGAATCAACCTTTGTGAACCAAGATGGCGTGAGCATCCACGGCGAAGAGTTTTATCCAACAGGACAACGTGGCGCAGCGTATAAAGTCGATGAAAATGGCAATGATGCCTATCGCTTATGGTATGCCTCAGGAAAAATTGCGGCTGAATATGTCGTCGATACCGATGGTGAATATGTTGGTGCTTATAAAGCATGGCAGGAAGATGGTCGCGAAGCCAATGACAACATTGACGACATTCGTGAACGTGTTGCTTTAGAACTCGACTGATCTATCAACAAATCGAACAAACAAAAGGCGCAGATTGCGCCTTTTTTTATCTTCAATTGCACCTATTGCATGATCAATTTTAGTTTTCACTATTACCTTATCTACAAAACACGCGATCTATTAAACACGCGCACAAAACCTATCTAAGCCGTTAAAATTGGCTCTAACACGTGCCACAGTTGTGGAATCTCAGAAAAGCCATCTTTTGCTGTGAAATGCCCGGCTTCTTTCACTTCATAAATTTGTGCATTTATAAAATTGCCCAATTGGATCGCAACCGGTGGCGGCACGATAGGATCATTGGATGAAATCAAGCTGATACAAATCGGCATATAGGTCTGTAAAACACCGCTATCCATTTTTGCACGTTGAATAAATGCGGTTAATTCAGGTTGTGTCGGTAAACTACTTTTAAAACCTGACACAAAAACGCCCGCTTTAATCCGTGTGCCATGCTGTTCAAAATATTGATTGAGATAATGCAGCGTAGTTAAGCACCCCAAACCATGGGCAATCACAATGGTATTTTCATCCAAATCAGGCATTTGCAACGCTAGAAATTTCTGCCAATGGTCAAAATCAGGTTGTGCTGCATTTGCCATAACGATGCGTCGAGAATAATGTCCTGCTTCTTGCAGCTTTCGTCCTAACCAAGGAAACCAATGATCATTCGGCGAAGTATCATGACCATGAACAATATAGATCTTTTGGCTTTCTGGCGTATGCGGTGTATTCATGATTTGATTCTTATTTTAGGTGATTATTTTTAGTGAAGCTTTCAATTTGCAGTTCGGCAAATTTTCACCTCTGTTTTAAACCTGCCACCTACACGCTCTCAATGTCAATTTGGCATCTTTTTGTAATGATTTAGCTCAGTTCGGTATCTATCGGCTCGTATAGCCAGATTCCCTCATCCAGTACTTGCTATCAAATGCACTCGATCACTTTGCTTGAGCGTACAGTCTCGTTAAATTTCAGCCATAAAAAAAGGCGCTGAATGCGCCTTTTTTTAAGTCCAAATTACTTCGGATCTTTACTGCCGAACAATGGACCCATGCCACCGCCGCCAAATTGTTTTTGCATATTGCCCAATGATTTCATCATTTTTGCCATACCTGTTGGGTTGGCAAACTTCTTCATCATTTTCGCCATTTGCGCATGTTGCTTGATGAGTTTATTCACTTCCGCAACATCCATACCACAGCCTGCTGCAATACGTTTTTTACGGCTTGGATTCATCAAGTCTGGGTTACGACGTTCTTTAATGGTCATCGATTGAATAATCGCTTCCATTTTCTTCACTTGCTTTTCAGGATTTGCTTGTGCAATTGCATCTTGAATCCCTGAGTTGCTCATGCCTGGAAGTTTATCCAGGAAGCCCATCATGCCGCCCATTTTGTTCATTTGTTCAAACTGCATCAGCATATCTTCAAAGTTGAAGCTACCGCCTTTTTGCAGTTTTTTCGCCATTTTTTCGGCTTTTTCTTTGTCGATTTTACGTTCAACTTCTTCGACCAAAGAAAGTACGTCACCCATACCCAAAATACGCTGTGCGATACGTTCAGGATGGAATGGCTCTAGGGCATCGAGTTTTTCACCCATACCCAAGAATTTAATTGGCTTGCCAGTAATGGCACGAACAGAAAGTGCCGCACCACCACGTGCATCGCCATCTGTTTTTGTCAGGATCACACCCGTCAAAGGCAAGGCATCATTAAAGGCTTTTGCAGTATTCGCCGCATCCTGACCAGTCATGGCATCAACCACGAACAATGTTTCAGTTGGCTTAATTGCTGCATGTAGCTCTTTAATTTCATCCATCATTTCGTCGTCTACATGTAAACGACCTGCTGTATCGACAATCAAGACATCAGCAAATTGAATTTTTGCTTGCTCAATCGCACGATTTGCGATGGTAATCGGTTTTTCGTCTGCGCTTGATTCAAAGAAAATCGCGCCAACTTCACCTGCAACTGTTTGTAGCTGTTTAATCGCTGCTGGACGATAAACGTCGGCAGATACCATTGCTACTTTTTTCTTTTGACGTTCTTGTAAGAAACGTGCAAGTTTTGCCGCAGTGGTTGTTTTACCCGCACCTTGCAAACCTGCAAGAAGCACAACAACTGGTGGTTTTGCCGCTAGGTCTAGGCTTTCATTCGCCTCACCCATCATTTTGGTCAATTCGTCATGAACGATTTTGACGAAAGCCTGCCCCGGTGATAACTGAGTCATCACTTCTTGGCCCAATGCTTCTTCCTTAACTTTCGCGATGAATTCACGAGTTACAGGTAACGCAACATCGGCTTCAAGAAGTGCCATACGTACTTCGCGTAACGTATCTTTAATATTGTCTTCGGTTAGCTGCCCTGAGCCAGTAACATTTCTTAAACTCTGCGTGAGTCGTTCTGTTAAGGTATCAAACATTGCAAAATCCGCTTAAAATAGCCATGAGCAAAAAATTGTTTCTTAAAATAGAAAATTTATGCATAGAATGCTATAGGATACTTTAGTTCTTGCAGAATTTATATAAATGAATATTCAACATCCTGAAAAAGGTTTGACATGATCAGTCTCCCCTTGGTTTACACGATCCTAGCATTAATCGCTTATACCACGTCTTTTTGGTATTTATTCAGCCATTTAATGTCTAAACGTGCGCCGAACCATTGGTTTATTGGTGTTGTACTTGGTTTAGGCATGTTATTGCATGCAGGTGTTTTATATAACGACATGTTGACGCCTATGGGTGTGAACTATGACGTGTTCAACCTGATGTCATTTACTTCAGGTCTCATGCTATTGCTCAGTGTGTTATTTAGTACCTATCGACCTGTGCTGGCAATGAACCTGTTGGGTATTCCTGTGGCAGCGACGGGGTTGATTTTAGGCTTTGCATTTAGTCGACAAAATCAATTTATAGAACAACATTCACTGGGTTTAGACATCCATATCATCTTGTCACTTTCCGCGTATGCCGTCCTGCTGATGGCAACAATTCAAGCGGTTATTTTGCGTTTACAAGACCGTGAACTAAAAAACAAGCAGAAAAAGCGTGTATGGGTGAGTCTGCTTCCATCCTTCCAAGCCATGGAATCTTTGCTATTTGATTTATTGATTGCTGGATTTGCACTACTGACCGTGGCGCTTGGGTTTGGTTTCTTCACCATCGATAACTTCTTTGCACAGCATTTGGCACATAAAACAGCCTTTAGCATTATTTCATGGTTCGTCTATGGAGCTTTGCTTATTGGACACTATCGATTTGGCTGGCGTGGTCAAAAAGCTATTCGCTTTACCATTATTGGTTTTTGTCTTTTGGCAGTCGGCTTTATTGGATCTAAGTTTATTTTAGAAATGGTTTTGGGCCGCTAAGTCGACGATGAAACTATCTTAAGTTTTATTAAGAAGGGAGCTACGGCTCTCTTTTTTTATATCTTGATTATTCACATAAAAACAACAGGCATAAAAAAAGCGCTATACAGCGCTTTTTTTCATCACGTCTAAATTATAGAGCAACGATGTTTACAGCATTCGGGCCTTTTTGACCTTGAGCGATGCTGAAAGAAACCTTTTGGCCTTCTTGCAAAGTTTTGAAGCCAGAACCAGTGATTTCGCTGAAGTGAGCAAAAACGTCAGGACCGTTGTCTTGTGCAATAAAACCGAAACCTTTAGTTTCGTTGAACCATTTAACTGTACCAGTAACTGTATTAGACATAATAATACCTATTAATTTGTTGATTTAGCCATTGGATGATGACTGACTATAACTTGGAAAATAATAAAGAATTGAACTTCATTTCTGTAAAAAACGAAGGATTATGACTAACACTGCGATACTTAAAGAAAATTTACGAAACAATACTTTTTTTCTAGTTGCAGCCATCATACATGAAATCTTAAAAGATTCAAGCACAGTATATGTTGTTGATTCCATTAAAAAACAACAGTAAAAGCCATCTTCTTATTATTACTATCCATCTGTATTTACTCATTTTATTGTTTAAGTTTTATGTCAGTCAAGACTTTACGACTTTGGTCCTAATTTCACCAAATAATTACATAAAATCTTGTGATTTCGTATTCCGCGTCACCAGAAGCACAAAACCTAGACATCCCTTTCAAAACCACGTATAACTCCGTTTTTCAATTTTTGGCTGTGTGACCGTGAAACTTGTTCTTGCGCCGATGGAAGGCTTAACCGACCCAATTATGCGAGATGTGTTAACGCATGTGGGGAGTTTTGACTGGTGTGTAACCGAGTTTATCCGTGTCACGGACTCTGTCCTGCCCGACCATATTTATCATAGCTATTGTCCCGAACTGAACAATGCAGGCAAAACTGCAGCAGGAACACCAGTTCATGTGCAGTTCTTAGGTAACAATCCGAACATGCTCGCAGCAAATGCTGTACGCGCGGTAGAACTGGGTGCCCCTGCGATTGATATGAACTTTGGTTGCCCTGCAAAAACCGTCAACCGCCACCGTGGTGGTTCAGTTTTGCTGGATGAGCCAGAAGTGGTGTATGAGTTAGTCAAAGCTGTGCGTGACGCTGTTCCGAGTCATATTCCTGTATCGGCAAAAATGCGTTTGGGTTATATGGATCGTAATTTCACTATGGAAAATGCGCATGCCATCGAAGATGCGGGGGCCTCATGGGTTACAGTCCATGCGCGGACCAAAGCCGATGGTTATACCCCGCCTGCCTTTTGGGATCAGTTGCAACCCATTCGTGAAGCATTGAAAATTAACGTGATTGCCAACGGTGAAATTTGGAATAATGCCGATGCCAAACAGTGCCAACTCGAATCGGGTTGTGAAGACCTAATGATTGGTCGTGCTGCGGTGACCACTCCTGACATTACACAGTGTATTCGTCGTAATACCGATGAACCGCTGATAACGTGGCATGAACTGCTTGGCTTACAAATTCGTTTCTTAAACGGCTCGTATAAAAAAGAAATGAATATGGTCGGTCGTTATAAACAATGGCTCGGCATGATGTCGAAACATTACCCAGAAGCCAAAGTCCTTTGGGATGAAGTTAAACGTGTCAAACCACTCGATGAAATCGTGGAAAAACTTAAAGCCGGTATGTAAGTTTTAAAACACATCGCCAAATGTGAAAACGAAAAAGTGTAAAAACACATATTTAAGCGTAGCCGTAAAGCCTTTGTTCACATCTACAGTGTTCAAAGGTTTTGTTGTTTGGCAAACTCTAAAATTGCGTCGATCTCATCTGCCAAAAACTCTTTTGGGTGTTCCGAAGTCGGGTTCATCACCAAGCTTGCGCCTTTGGTAATCGCAAATAATTTTTCCGCACTGATCATGACAAACTCTGCATCTGCACCAACATCCTGTTGAAGCATCGCAAGACTCAGAAAGAACGGAATGGCTTGCTCGCCCTGCTCCGTTTCCATCAATTGAAAATGTAAATGCTGCTCAGCATCACGCTCGCCCAAACAATATACTTGGCTGGCTAAAAGTTGCTGATAAAAGTCTTTGTATTGCTGAGGATGATCTAAAGTCGATTCATAAAGATGTTGAAGCGTGTCGTTCATTGTTATTGTCCGTCTATTTTTATCATTCAGATACTGTTCACAATCCACAGCATACAGGAAGTTTATGAATTATGCCGTTGATTTAAATCTTCAATGTGCTGTCGATTTGTTTTCCACGATTTTTCTAAAATTTCTTTTTCTAAACGCAACTGTATTCGTTTAAGTTTCATTTCAGAGATCACCGGTTGCCGAAAAGTTTGAACATAGTCCACCCAAGCTGTACCCCGAAATACATTCGATGGCATCTCTGTTTTAAACACCGCTTCAGGCATAAAAACAATCACAGAATGCATATTGTCTTTATCCAGAATATCGCTCAACACCTGTTCTAACACTTTCATATGTTTATAATTTTGGTGAATTGGATTTTGAAATTTAAAACTTTTTTTATAAATCTTTTGCGTCCATTGTTTTTGTCTCTCACTCCCAAAAATCCAGCCCTTATAGTTTTTAGTTTCAATCACAAACACACCAAATGGGCTTAACAGAAGATGATCAATTTGTGTCGTAGCTCCCTCGCCATCTGGTAAGGTCAAATCATTTAACAATATATAATGGTCTTTCAAATAAAGTTTGACATGAACGGCGACAGCAAACTCCCCCATTTTCCCCTTTAAATAAGGTTTAAATGCTTTGATTGCCCCCACAATCAGTAACAATAGAATTAGCCACCAAAACGTCGAAATGAGGGGGGCAAAAATTTGAGAAAGATTCATTGATTTGATTCATTACTTTAAATTACTGATGTTACCTACATAAAAGTAATTTCGCATTTTTAAAATGATTTTTAAGCCTATTCGCCGGAGTCTTACATCTAGGGTTTAAATAAAGGGATTAGCCTTCGGCTGGAGGTACTTTTGTTTCGGCAAAAGTACCCAAAACCATTGTCATCCGCAAAACTCGTTCACCACCGTCAAATTATTCAAAGCATCGCAAAAACATTTTTGATTATGCGGCATCCTGTCTCAAACACTTGCGGATGACGTTAACGCGTATCATTCTTTCTTTGAAGCGAATTGTGCTTTGATGTTACTGCGTAACATCAATTAAATAAGTATATTTTCTATTTTATTGTAATTTCTCAATTTTTAACAATATTTCTTTATTTTCTAGACCGCCCGCAAAACCCACTAATTTTCCATTTGCGCCCACGACACGATGACAAGGTGCAATAATTGAAATTGGATTTTTACCATTGGCTGCACCGACAGCACGTACGGCTTTGACATTGCCGATCTGCTCTGCAATTTGTTTATAACTGCGAGTTTCTCCAAAAGGAATTGTCAGTAAAGCTTGCCAAACTTGTTGCTGAAATTCGGTACCTTCAAAGTCTAGCGGCAAGTCAAATTGCTGTCTTTTACCCGCAAAATATTCATTTAATTGCTGTGCAGTTTTGAGCAAAATCGGGTGTTGTCGATCTTCAACCAAAGCCGCCAATCGCACACGATTTGGGTTTTCATTTTCCCAAAGAACGGCCACCAATGCGGTTTCATGTGCAACAAGTTTTAATTGTCCAACGGGTGAATCTAAAAACTGATAAGAAAGTTGCATGACATACTCCAAGCTCAAAATCGCAGCACTTCATTATTCAGGAGGACGATAATTTCATCAAGACTAGTCCTGAAATAATCAGTACCGCAGCTAGCATGCGCATGGCATTTGCGGGCTCACCCAATACAACGATGCCGAGGATAAATGATCCCACTGCACCAATGCCGGTCCACACCGTATACGCTGTACCCAGCGGTAAGGATTTCATTGCATAAGACAACAAAGCGAAACTTGCGATCATGAAAACAATGGTCAAAATACTTGGCGTCAGTTTGCTAAAGCCTTCAGAGACTTTCATACAATACGCCCAAACCACCTCAAGCAATCCCGCTACAATTAATAAAACCCAAGCCATATTTTTACCCATAAAAAAAGCACAAAAGGCTTTTACCTCTGTGCTTTAGAACATATTAACTTGAAGATAATTTCATCAAGATTAGACCCGAAATGATCAGTACTGCGGCTAACATCCGCATGCCAGTTGCAGACTCACCGAGTATAAAAATCCCCACGAGAAATGAGCCAATCGCGCCGATTCCTGTCCAAATGGTATAAGCTGTTCCCAGAGGCAACGTTTTCATGGCATAGGCCAATAAACCAAAGCTCAGGATCATAAAAAATAAAGTAACTAAACTTGGGCCAAGTTTTGTAAAGCCTTCTGAGAGCTTCATCGAATAGGCCCAAACGATTTCAAAAATACCAGCGAATACTAGAACAACCCAGGCCATGATGCCTTCCTCCATATTAGTAGAGTCAGGTCGTCCTGACGATTTTTCTTACTGGCTTTGAACAAAGATTAAGGGAGGTCGTTCCTCCGAATATTTTCTCAGTATAGCAAATATGCTGAATTTTAGTGCAGTCTTTACATTTTTTGACCAAATCTAGGGCGTTATTCAGTTAAGGAAAAAACTTGTGCCGATGAATTGCGCCAAAACATGGCATGTCTGTTCAAAGGATAGATTCAGACATAAAAAAAAGGCATCACCAAAACCTATTGATGATGCCCTCTTTATTTGGTCTATTTTTCTATTAGAACTTCAGACGAAGACCTGCGCCATACCACAATTGCTTTTCACTTCCAGTTTCAGCTTGCCATGCCGTATGCTGACTTCCTTTTTCATAGCTGTAAGCAACATCAATAAATGGCATCAACTTTTTATTGATTTCATAGCGTGTTTCTAGCCCTAGCCATACAGAACTGAGTCCTGTTTTTTGTGCATAAGCAGAGTCATCACTCAGCACCACATCTAGGTTCAAATATGGTTTTAAAATCAATTTTTGCGTCAGCAGCAGGTCACGTTCGGTTTCTAAAGAAAAACTGACCTGTTTATCTGCACCAAGATATAAATAAGCATCGGTTTCAAAGAAATACGGTGCCAGGCCATGCAGACCCACCGCAGCATCAAACTGTTCCTTGTCCATCACTTGATGTTCATCGACCCGATAACGTGCGCCAATTTGCGCATCCCAAAAGTCGGAGATCATACGGCTATACATCACTTGAGCCGCATAATCTGCATCTTGAGATTCGGCTTTATCGGCATGTAGTTTGATGAAGAGCTTATTTTCATCGGTCCCGATTCGACTCTCAATTTCGGTCTTTAAACGTCCACGACCATCGGCATTATTGAGCCATCGATTGTCGATCTCAGTCGCTTGATAAATCTGTCCACCATGTTCACGCTTATGATCAACAGGATGCTGCGCAGAAGTAGTACGTGACGCAATAGATGATGCATTTGCATGTTCTGCATGTTCTGCATGTTCTGCATGTTCTGCATGTTCTATCTGGCTCGATTCAATCCCTGTTTGCATCTCTTGATGCGACGAATCAAGTGAGGAATGCGACTCATGTTGAGCTGACATCGGCATGCTGTGATTTGCATCTTGCGCCATGGTCATTTGAGTGACCGATGCCAAAGCTAAACTTAGAACCGTATATGTGCATGGTTTAATGATGCGCATGAGACACCTCCTTTTGCGGTACAGATGCCGTTTTCGTATTCTCTGCGACCTTTGCGACCACAAGTTTATTCATCATCCCTGCAGACATGTGATACAGCAAGTGACAATGAATCGCCCATTCCCCTAATTCATTGGCCGTTAACAGAGCCGTCACTGTTTTCCCCGGCGGCACAATCACCGTATGTTTATTTGGCATTTCAGAAGACATTTGCCCATTTTCCAATTGCATAAACATGCCATGTAAATGCATCGGATGCGCCATCATGCTGTCATTGACAAATTTCAATCGAATTCGCTCACCATATTTCACCTGCAGTGGTTCGGCTTCACTGAATTTTTTGCCATTCATGGTCCACATGTAGCGTTCCATCGTTCCACCCAAATGAATAACCAAATCTTGCGTCGCTTCACGTGTATCAGGCTGCGGGGTTAACGCTTTTAAATCACTATATTGCAAGGCCTTATCACCGACAGGTGTTGAAGCATTGGCCCAACCCATAACCGTTGCTGAATTTTCAACTGCATGCATCTCTCCTTTAGACTGTGCATGATCCATCGCTGCATGCGTATCATGTTTCATGGATGAATCCATTGAAGAGTGGTTCATTGAAGAGTGGTTCATTGAAGAGTGGTTCATTGATGAATGATCCATCACACTATGATCCATATTGGCATGCGCCGTATCTGACATGTTCTGTTTATGAATGTCTGGATGTTGCATAGCAATATGTGCAGTCACTGGGGAATGGTCCATGTCATGTCCCATAGCGGCATGATCATGTACTTGATTCGGCTGAATCTTTGACTGATTTTCAGTATGCGCGTTGTGCTCATGAGCATTCGCTTGCTGGATTGCTGAAGTTTGGGTTGAGCCTGTAGTAGTATGTCCCATATTGCTATGATCCATACCTGACATTGAACCATGGCCCATATCTTCCATGGTCAACAAAGCGCGTGGTCGAGCTTTTGGCATGTGAATGCCTGAGTGCTGAGGCTGCGTTTCATCATGTAAAGTGCCTATCGCAAATCCTGTCCGATCAATCGATTCAGCTTCAATCTGATAATGCGCAGACTTAGGCTCTACGATCACATCGTAGGTTTCCGCTGCACCAATACGGAATTCATCAACATCGACTGGTTTGACCGCTTGACCGTCTGCACTGACCACCGTCATTTTGAGCTGAGGAATACGCACATCAAAAAACGACATAGCCGCAGCATTTACAAAACGAAGTCTGACTTTTTCATTGGGCTTAAACATCCCCGTCCAGTTCTGCTGTGGTGTTTTGCCATTCACTAAAAACGTATAACCCGTGACATCAGACAAATCCGTTTTCAGCATACGCATCTGATTCCACATCGAACGATCTTGCCAAGTGTTTTTTAAACCCGTTCGTTTAATTTGCGTCCATACATCTGAAACTGTTTCACGTTGATTTTGATAGTATTCGGCAGACTTTTTCAAATTTGCCATGATCTGAGCGCTAGATGATTCATGAAAATCCGACAGCATGACCACATAATCACGTTGCGTCTGTTCATGTACGGCAAGTGCTTGTTTACCTTTCGGATAAATTACCAAAGCGCCATACAATCCGTCTTGTTCTTGGCCTTTGGAATGCGCGTGATACCAATACGTTCCGCTTTGACGGACTTTAAATTTATAAGTAAAGCTACCATCCGGCTGAATTTCATTGAAACCATTAAAGCCGGGTACACCATCCATTAAACCGGGCAGCAATAGACCATGCCAATGCACCGAGGTATTTTGTTTTTTGAGCTGATTATGCACATAGATGACCGCATCATCGCCTTCTTCAAACTCCAGTAAAGGGGCTGGAAACTGACCATTGACACTGATTTTCTTGACCGCTTTACCAGTCAAATTGATGGTCTTTTCATCAATATTCAGATGATATTCTTTAATGGCTGCAAACGCCCACGTTGGAGACAGCAGACACACCCCGAGCACGAGGCCTGACTTAAATAAATTAGACATGACTTAACCTTTATAAAATAACGAAAAAACGTATTTAAAACTCAGGTTAAGCTTGCGGAGGTCTTAGAATTTCTTGCCAAAAGCCTTTTAAATGCTGTCCAGCAAAAATAAAACGAGGAGGTTCTGCATAAAGATGCACATTGACGGTTTGCAATGCAACCAATGCGCTATCGAGATAAGAGGTACTGATTTGGCAATGTGCGAGTGTACAGTCCTGACAGTCTGTACTTTGTGTCGTTGAATGATGCACCTGACCATCTTGCAGTGCAGATGTCGCATCTAAAGATTGATGACAATCCATCATTGAAATGACGTCAGGTGTTGCTTGCTTGCCATGATGTGCTGCATGCTCAGGAACAGCTTGCCGCTGATTTTGATGGCAATTTGCCATAGTTAAATGTGAAGGATCAGTATGTGCTGCATGAAATGATGCCTGATGGGCATTCGCAGTCATCATTTGTTGATGTTGAAAATTTTGCTGTGCACTGACCACACTGCTCCACCCCATGACGAACGCCATGAGCCAAACAAAGCCAAGATGCTTACGCAAAAAATTGAACAATTTAGTACCCTAATTCAACCCAATGATGCACTGTGACAACATGTCCCTATTAACACATCTTTAAAAACATCACGCGATCAGCTCAGCTGAAATCCGCATGAAACACCATGATGATGTTATTTATGACTCAACTCAATCACATGACATTCGTATCAACATGACATTCAGCTCGACCTATTTATCCATCATGAACGATACATTCAGAAATATCTAATAGCACGAGCTAGTGCGATCGATGATGTGTTTTGCCAGTCGCAGCTTATCTCAATAGTTGATAACAGCATAATTAATTGTGCAGTTATTCACAACAGTTTTAAATTTATTGCGCTGTCATAAAAATCAGTGCATATCGCCCAGTTAAAACATAAAAGTTATTTTTTAAACTGATTAATTATTTACCTTAGTTTAATAAATACACAGTATTTCAAACACTTTACCCCATAAAAAAAGGACTCAATTGAGTCCTTTTTATACTTAATACGTCTAATTATTAAACCATTGATGCACAATCGTTTATAATTTATTCAAGTTATCCATATACTTATCTACACAGATATCCATACGGTTATCCATAAAGTTATCCACAAGCCATGAATAACTTATACCCAAAGGCTTAAGCCTCTTGAGCATGCACTTTTGCCAATTCAGAACGCATGTCATCAATCACAGCTTTATAATCAGGCTTACCAAAAATCGCTGAACCTGCAACGAACATATCTGCACCAGCTTCAGCAATGTCACGGATATTGGCTGGGGTAACACCACCATCCACTTCTAAGCGAATATCACGGCCTGAAGCATCAATAATTTTTCGTGCTTGACGCAGCTTTTCTAAAGTCATTGGAATGAACTTTTGACCGCCAAAACCTGGGTTCACACTCATCAACAAGACTTGGTCAACTTTATCTAAAACGTAGTCTAAATAATGCAAAGGTGTCGCAGGGTTAAACACCAAGCCCGCTTGCGCACCACCAGATTTGATTAACTGTAAAGAGCGGTCAATATGGTCAGTTGCTTCGGGGTGGAAAGTGATGATATCTGCACCAGCGTCTAAGAAATCGCCAATCATACGGTCTACCGGTGAAACCATTAGATGCACATCAATTGGCGCTTTAATGCCGTATTTTTTCAATGCCTTACAAACGCCCGCACCAAAAGTTAAGTTCGGTACATAATGATTATCCATGACATCGAAATGAACAACATCTGCACCTGCTTCTAGAACATTTTCAACTTCTTCACCTAAGCGCGCAAAGTCTGCTGACAAAATTGAAGGTGCGATTAAGAATGGCTTGGACATGAAAAACCTAGCTTTGAAAAGGGAGTGATTGACGCATTATAGCAAATTGTCCCCCTATTCGCTGCCCATGCCCTTAGTCGTTTTTTCGATGCCGATGATTGAGATCTCTATAATAAAGAAACCTAGGATGAACTGATATTACGCAGTAACATCAGAACCGAAATTTGATTCAAATAAAAGAACGATACGCGGTAACGTCATCCGCAATTGTTTGAGACAGCACGACTTCTAATCAAAAATGTTTTTGCAATACTTTAATTAAATAGACGCTAGAAAGCGAGTTTTGCGGTGAGGAGCATTGCTCTGCAAGATGGTTTCCTTGCGAAGCTTCGCTTCTCATTTTGCCTAATGAGAATCATCGTTTCGTAAGAGTACCTCCAGCCGAAGGCTAATCCCTTTATTTAAGCCCTAGATGTAAGACTCAGTCGAATTGACTTAAATATCATTTTAAAAATGCAAAATTATTTTTTGCGTGCGTAACATCAGTGATTAATATGGATAAAGATCTCAGGGATAGAAACACAGCGTTGCATTTTTAGACTTAACGGGCATCTATGTACTTTGCTAAGTTAAAGGACTGACGACTTAACAATAAAATTGCATCTATGAAAAGCTCAACACAAATCACCACCGCCCAAGCAGCACGTGTTGCTAAGCGCTTAGTCAATCATTGGAAACATAAATTTGAAGTCAATGAACAGCTCATTGGAGAAAATACTGCATTCAAGATTCAGCTACCGTCTGCAGAGGTCAGCCTTCTACCACAAGCTGCATTTTTAGATGTCGTGATTTCGGCTCAAGATCCAAATGCAAATCTAGATCAATTGGAACATGTTGTACTAGATCATTTGATCCGCATGGGACAAGAAGAACTCAGTGCAACATGGCAACGCGAACCGTAGTCTACGTCGCCATATTGTCAAAGCCTTTCACTCAATGCTGAAGTGATTGATAATTTCTAACTGCATCAATACGGGCTTTCGTCGCTGGATGTGACTCAAAGAAATCTGTCCAAGATCTCTGATCTTTGGCAGTTTCATCCTTTGCACCTTTCTCTTTTGCTATTTCACCGTCAGCTTCATCTTCCATACGTTGTAAGAAGTTTGCAAAATGTGCCGTTGGAATTTGATGTTTTGAAAGTTGTTTTAGGGCGTATAAATCTGCTTCAGATTCAAAGTCTCGTGAGTAACTCGCACCTACCGCAGCAACCGGTAAACTGGTGAGAATATCTGAGCCATCCCCTGTAATCATCAACAAAATAATACTGATGCCTAAACCTGACAAACTTTGCTGCAAACTATGGCGTTGAACTAAATGCCCCTGCTCGTGGGCAAGCACACCTATGAGTTCATAATCATTTTTCGCTAATTTAACCAACTCATCTGTCACGATAATGGTGTTATTGGGTATCGCCAATGCATTTGCACCGATGCTACCACCACCACGGAATAACAACTTCGCAGGTCGATTTTCAGCCACCAATTGTTGATATTCTTGTTTCAGTTTGTCTTGCCTTGCTTGTGGTAATTTTGTGGGTTCAGTCATATCGATAATATATTTTTCCGCCTGATCCCCCCAACTCTTTAAAGCTGTCTCAGGCAGTTGATTAGCCACCACATGCGACGCCGCAGGTATGCCCCATTTAATCAATACAAAAGCAAACGCCACCACGAAAATCACACTAAAAATGATTAAGGAGGGTGAACGCTCTAACTTCCAAATCGAATGCCAACGCGACTTTACGTCGAGATTAAACCACTCTGGCAAAGGTTGATGAAACTCTAAACGAGCATCGTCCTTTAACTCGATCACTGGCTGAATATCACCCAAAGCACCGATCAGCGTCATATCTTGATAAGTGTAATGCTGCGTTTGTTCTAGGTCTTGACCATAACGCACAATCACAGCATGCTCCCCATCTGCGCTGATTTGAGCAACAAAGGGTTTTGACACTTTCCCATCATAATAGGTTGCATTCACTACTGATGTTTTCATGTAATTCACCTGCGTTATAAGGAAATATCTAGGTCAAAAATATCGGATAATTCTTCAGCAATCGCATTGTGATCTTGCTGCATTTGATTTTGTAATTGGTCAGGATCATCGACCAACATTAAGTGCAAAGATTCAGTCTGATATTTATATAGTCGTACAACTGCCCATGGTGTCAGTAAACCGAGGCTAATCACTTTAGCCAACCAATTACTCAAGACAATCCATGCATAACGCCATTGATTACAGTCCGTATGAAAATGACTGCGACTCAACGTGGTGTTATTCCAAGTAGTAATAAATATACGTGCAGCTGTGAGTGGCCAAATAAACATATAGCCAATCAAATACATACCAAAAATAATGAAGACATAAGATGCGTCATTTAAACCATCTGAGCTACCAAACAATATCGCAAAGATTACTGCTAGCAATGCACCAAAGCCCATAAACAGAAATAAAGGCACATACATGGCACGCATATAATCGCCCCAAGTATTATTCAGATTAAATTTCAACTGACCCAGATACAAATGATTCAGACATTCACGTTTATATAGCCAGACCGCAACTGGTGTAAACAAACCAAGGGTAAAGACAACCACCGCAAGACATTTGACAAAACACCAATACGCGCTTTTATTCGTCCCAGAAAAAAAGAATCGGCTATTACTAAACTTACTGTTACGGGCGCGGAAACGAATCGTAGATCGAATAAGCCAAGGAACCGCAAAGAAGATCAGGACAAAGCCCGCTAAAAATGCTTCCCAAGAATATTTTGCAGCAAAAGAGAAACCACCATAGACCACTAACGCAATGATGCGTCCAACTAAAATTTTTGTAGGCAAACCAGTAAAATCAAAACGACGCTGAAACACCCAAGTATTACCGTAAAAATAGCGTAAACGGCGGACCTTTGCCCAAGGTGCATAAAGTCCAAGCGTAACAATTGTCAGTAAGATATTCACAATCCAAATACCGAAATATTCAGATGCATTACCTTTAAACCTAAAATGATAATTTCGTCCCAAAACATTAGCCTGTTCTGTCTCCCCAAATAGACTCGGTGGATTCATCACGGGCAGCTCTGGCGGAAGCGGCGTTTCCATTTGTGAATTTTGCATAAGTACCCTAAATTATTTTTTTTGGTATGTCGAATTTATTCATTTGCATGGCAATGCTCATCACCATGCTTTATTTATACGTATATCAAAGCAAGCTATGCCTCAATATTTTTAACCACTGACTTTTAAATTAATGAACTACTGTTTGCAATTGGACAGCGTGAAATTGCAAATGATCGTCCATAAAACTTTGAATAAAATAATACCCATGATCATAGCCAACATGTTCACGCAGTTCGAGTGGCTGCCCAACTTGCTCACACGCTTGCTGAAACAACATCGGATTTAACTGGCTATAAAATTGATCATCAATGCCTTGGTCAATCAAAATGGCTTTAAACAAAGCCCCTTTAGTTTGCACTAAAGCTGTAGCATCATGCGAAAGCCACTGCTGACGATCTAAACCTAGATACTGACTAAAGGCTTTTTCGCCCCATGGACACTGACTCGGCGCACAAATCGGTGCAAAAGCAGAAACCGATTTAAACAGGTCCGGATACTTCAACGCTAAAGTTAATGCACCATGACCGCCCATACTATGTCCGAATATGCCAATCGCACCTTTTTGTACCGGAAATTCAGCCTGTACCAACGAATACAATTCTTCAGCGATAAAACGTTCCATTTGATAATGCTCGGCCCACGGTTGTTCCGTTGCATTAATATAAAAGCCTGCGCCCTGCCCAATATCCCAATGATCACCTTGCGCTACCTGCTCCCCACGTGGAGAAGTATCAGGGCTGATTAAAATCAGGCCGAGCTGCGCTGCTAAACGCTGAGCATGCGCTTTAATAGCAAAGGTTTCTTCAGTACAGGTTAATCCCGCCAAATAAAACAATGCAGGACACGCTTGGCCTTGTAAGGCTGCTTCTGGCAGAAAAATACCAAACTTTGTCGCGGTCTTTAGACTTAAAGAATCCAATTGATAAATGCGCTGCTCACCCGCAAAACAGGTATTTCGTTGTACTAATTCCATGATCTTTATCCTAAACTTTTTTAATCTTTTAAGGCGTAACCGTCGTAGCCGGTGCAGTAGTTGTCGGCGGGAACAATCGTTGTTCTAATTGAGGCAACATTAATGCCATGTTTTTCCCCATCGACCACTGTGGCTCAGAAGGTTCGAAACCTTGCGCGGCTTCCCATTTCGCTACAGTCGCTTTGGTTTCATTAAATGCCGCTTGAATACTGGTCTGCTCACGCATCGCCTGATCAAAGAACGCTCGGCCAAAATAGGTATATTCAGCTTCATTCGAACAGCCAAAAGACTGTCGATCAGCTGCCGATGCAGTAATGATTAAAGTATTATCATTTTGCAGTGCTGGAATAAAACTGCCTGAATAACATGAAGAAATCACAATCACACGCCAACGAATTCCGGATGCATCCAAGGCTTCTTTTAACCATTTAGGATCGACTTGCGCCAAATCCAAAGGTGCATTTTCCATTTCAAAGACATTCGGTAAACCATGTGAGGTCATATATAAAAATAAGACATCACTTTCTCGGTTCATCTGCTGACCAATACGACGCAGCGCCAACTCCATACTGGTTTTAGATGCCAGCGGAATTTCAGTGCGCGTTGCAGGGTTATTGATAAGCTCAACCGAACGCCCATAGGTGCCAAAACGTGTATCAAACTGTTCTTTAATCCGTTCAATTTCCAGTTTAAAGACATCTTGATAACTCGCACCTGCCACCCCTAAGAAGTACCAATGGGATTGGGCAAATTCACCATATTCCACTGCGTCTAAAGATTTATTGAGCAAACGGCTTTGTGCATAAAATGCATCTTCAGCAAAGCTTGGTGGAACTTCTTCCACTTTCCAAATCGGCTGATCTTTGACTGAGACTTGCCACACGACCAAAGTAAATAGCGTCGCACCCATAATCAGTGCTCGCTCCCACCATGGCCATTTCAGTTCACGTGAAAATACCCAAACGACAGCTAGACTTTGCCAAACAAATAGAATAATGAATAACGTTGGAATGTAGTCATATAGGAAGTATGGGAGAAAATCGAGATCTCCCATATATTGAATCAAACATTGAAACAACATGATGTGCGTATCAAGCACCAACCAGAGCAATGCTGGGACCAACATTAACCGTGGATTATTCACACGTTGTGACAGGAAAATCCCCACGATTAAAGCAATAAATGGCCACAATGCGTAGCTAATGAGACCTTGTGCATTAAATTCGCCAATACGCCCCGTGCTGAGCCAACTAAATAAACTGTTGGCACAACCACCTAAAATCCCCCAAAACACCAATTGCAAAATCGATGGTCGAACGATTTGTAAAGAACGACGAGACCCCAAAAATAACCACATCCCCGCAGTTTGGTTGCTTTTAAAATCATGCCAAAAATTGATGGAGGGTTTGAAATCAATCATAGAGTTCTGATGGTGGCCTTGGCTCGCTTAATTGCACAAATAATTTTATGCCTGATGTCGTTTTTAGCAATGCTATTTTTTAACTATATAACAAATCTTTGAACAATATTGAAGCAAATATCATTTTAAGTCACAAGATCATGTTGGAAATATGCATCAAAGCGACAAGCATCACCTTGCCACTGATGTTGCGGCTCTTGATTCGCTAAAAAAACCGCCAATCGTGGACGTTTAACCACGACACGTTTAGCAATTTTTTGTGCTAAATCCAGTAAATTATCACCTAAATCCATTTCACCATCTTCAGGTAACAGTAAATGCAATAATTGCATTTGTTTTTTGACCTGAGCTTGCTTTTTGACGGCTTGCTGGTTTTGGTCTCGCTGCGGAAACATCGGATCGAGATAAACCACATCAAAGATTTGATTGGTCGTCGATAAATGTTGCAAATAATCTGCCGAATCTGAAAAGACCAATTCAATTCGAGCCACAACCGAACTTAAAAATACATCTTGCTGCGCACGTTGATGTGAGTCTTCCAATAGGGTAAATAAAATCGGATGACGTTCCACAAGAATCACATGCGCACCCAAATGGGCCATCAATAAACTATCGTGCCCTAGCCCTGCGGTTGCATCCACAAGCAGTGGTTTTTCTGCCAAATTACACGCACGTGCAATCATCTCAGACTTTAAAGATGCTCGCTTTAAACGCCCCACTTCTGCTTTCCAATCGGGTTGCATCTTCATGCCATTGGCCGCTAACCACAAACCATCTGCATCGACACACAAACTGAGTTCAGGGTTTAAACGTAAAAAACGCGAGTTTAATTTTTCAATCAATTCAATATTTACAGATACGCCACGTGAAGAAAGCACAGCAGAATACTGCTGTGCTTTCTCATGAAACTCTTGTTCTGTGTATAAGCGGATTTCGCTTACCATAATTTCCAGCCTGTAAATGCGAACAATAAAATCAATAAACCTGAAACAATTCGATACCACGCAAAAATCATGAAATCACGTTTTGCCACATAAGCGACAAGCGCACGAATCAAAAGTAATGCCGAGACAAATGAAACGATTAAACCAACGGCAATCACAGTCCAATCTTGAGTGCCTTGAAATACATCATAGCTTTGATATAAATCCAGTAAACCTGCACCGACAATAACCGGAATACCCAAAAAGAATGAAAACTCAGTGGCTGCTTTACGAGAAACACCTAAGAACATGGCACCAATAATGGTCGCACCTGAACGTGAAGTCCCTGGAATTAAAGATAAAACTTGAATTAAACCAATCCAAATCGCATCTTTAATGGTTAAATCTTCTACTTCTTTGGCACGCACTTGCGGTGGATTTTTTTCGATCCAAATAATGATCAAACCACCGATAATCAACCCCATAGCAATCGCAATGTTATTGAACAGCAGCTCTTTCACCGTCTGACCAAACGTCAAACCAATCAACACGATTGGAATCGAAGCGAGAATTAAGCCAAAACCTAAACGGCGACCTTTTTCTTCACCAGTCACCATACCGGTTGCTGCGCCCCACAGGCGGCCCCAGTATTCATAAATCACCGCAGCAATCGCACCCATTTGAATTGCGATCACGAAAACATCACTTTTTTCTTTGGTCCAAAAGTTCATTAATTCTGAAGCCAGAATTAAATGCCCTGTACTTGAAATCGGTAAAAATTCGGTAATACCTTCAACAATACCCATGATTGCCGCTTTGAGCAGCAGTAGAAGATCCATATATAACCCTAATTATGGCTTGCCTTGTTCTGAAATTTTCTTCCAGGCGTTATCTCGTAAATATACGGGCAATGCATGTTCAGCACTCACCCATGCTTTTCTTTGCGTCGCTTCGCGGGCAATAGTAGCAATATCTTGTGCTGTTGCACTTAAGTCTTTGTATTGTGTTTGTTCTGATTGAATGAGCTCGCTACCAGAACCCACGACGGTAAATTTGATCTGTGGTGTGGCATCTGCGTAACTTAATAGTTGTTCTTCATCTACAGCTTGCATAATGCCATTGACATCGAGTCGATAGCTGGCGATATACACTTCTTGCATGCGAGCATCAAGGACTGCTGTTACTTCAGTCAAACCATGTAGACGATGCGCCGCTTGAGCCAAAGCTTGCAAAGTCGATACTGGAACAACAGGTACGTCATTGGCCCATGCCAAGGCTTGTGTTACCGCTGCATTAATACGGACACCACTAAATGAGCCAGGCCCACGACTAAAGGCAATCGCAGTTAAATTCGCTAACTCAATAGCAGTTTGATTAAGCCCTTGCTCAATCATTGGGAGAATGGTTTGCGTCTGCGCTTTTGCCCGTAAATCGAGTTGAAAATAAAGCTCTTGAGTTTCATCTACAATCGAGACGGAACACTGCTCATTGGCAGTTTCCAATGCCAGTAATTTCATGCGCAACCTTAATTAAATTTAATCTTAAAAAACGTTGAATATGATACTCCACTCCATCGCAGTTCGCGAGATTTTCCACCACAGACTCAGCGCTTTCTGTATTTAAGCCATAAAAAAGCCTCGACAAACTTCGAGGCTTTTTTGCTTGCCATGTAAGGTGTTTTAAAGTTCAGCGACTTCGAGTTGAGTAAAATGTTTAAAATGAGCGGCATAGTGCATGGCACTCATTTTTAGACGTGCTTCGGCTTGTTCATCTAAAGTCTTGACGACTTTACCCGGTGAACCCATCACAACAGAATTATCTGGAATCACCTTCCCTTCTGGAATTAAAGCATTCGCACCAATGATGCAATTTTTACCAATCACGGCATGATTTAGAACCACGGCATTGATTCCAATCAGACTATTATCACCAACGGTACATCCGTGTAGCATGGCTTGATGCCCAATCGTGACATAATCGCCAATGGTCATTTCAATGCCCGCATCGGTATGCAACACCGCATTTTCTTGTACATTGGTAAAATCACCCAGTTTGATACGACTGTTGTCCCCTCGAATGACCGCTCCAAACCAGACACTCACTTCTCGGCCTAATTCAACTTGGCCAATGACCGTTGCATTTTCTGCAACCCAACCATCCCAAGGTTGATGCGTGGCTTTCGGGCTATATCCTTGAAATTTGTACAACATGATCAAACATCCTATTTTGACTTTCTAAAAATGATTTATGGCTCACGGCCCAAATGAAATGAAGGAGAATTTAATAAAAAAGGCCATTCTTTTTGATAATTCAAACCATATTGAAATAAGGAAATCAACATCCGTGCAGTCAAACCCCAAACGATTTCGTTTTCGACTCTTAAACTGGGGAAATATAGTGATTGCTGGGCAAAACGAACTTCATACGGCGTTGGTGGAGTTTCTAAAAGCTGTCTTAATGATACAAAAAAAATACGGTCAATTTCAGTTGGTTGAGGTATCAAATTTACGTCAGGCGGGATCAACCCTACGATCGGTTTAACTAACATTCCATTCCGTGCTTTTTGCATTGGTAAATCACCCAAAAGTTGCACATCAAATGGATTTAGAGCGGTTTCTTCTTGAGCTTCTCTTAACGCCACCACGATATTACTGGTGTCTTGGGCATCACGTTTGCCACCGGGAAAGGACACCTCACCGGCATGATTATTCATATAGAGTGAGCGGCGGGTCAATAAAATGCGTGGATTATCTTCTTGGGTAATCGCAATCAATACAGCAGCATGCGCAGGTTGAATACGCTTAGAAAAACGTAAACTTTGCTGCAATCGCTGAGTCAATAAACCCTCATCCATCCACATTACATCCTTATAATTATCTTGTTTTCATCATAGCTGAATTTCGGCCAAGCTGGTTAGAAATGATGCCAAAGTTTTATTTTTAAGTTATTCTGACGGTTCACACAATCCATGACGATGAATATGAACTTTTGCTCAAACTGCGGACAAAAAACAAAAGAAGCGATCCCGCTTGGAGATCATCAGATACGCCGTATTTGTACCGCATGTGGGTTTATTCATTATGTGAATCCTAAAGTTATTTGTGGTGCTTTAGCCGTTTGGGACAATCAAGTTTTACTTTGCCGTCGTGCGATTGAGCCACGTTATGGGCTATGGACATTACCCGCTGGCTATATGGAACTCTATGAGACAATGGAGCAAGGTGCAGCGCGTGAAACTCGCGAAGAAGCCGAAGCAGAAGTCAACATTGAGCAACTATATTGCATGTATAACATTCCCCGTATTGGGCAAATTTATGCCTTGTTCAAATCTGAACTAATCAATGGTGAATTTGGTGCGGGTGATGAAACCATTGAATCACGATTGTTTAGTGAAGAAGATATTCCTTGGGATGATTTAGCCTTTCCAAGTGTGGAAAGAACGCTGCGGCATTATTTTGCTGACCGCAAAACAGGTCAGTTTGAAATGCATCTCGAAACCCTTGGTACGCGACTCGATCACACTGGTTAATTTGCTGCTCTCAATATTAAAAAAGCCCATCACTGATGGGCTTTTTTATTTTACTCATATTTGACGATTATTTTGCCTTGATGGTGTAACAAGGGGCCAACTCTAAAGAGATATCACCACCGCTTAACTTCGCCGTTTGAGCCGCAGCAGTATCATTTGGATTTTTTAAGCTATAAATATAACTAAAGCTGGCCAAACTATTCCCCCACTTCACCACTTTATTATCCGAATCCGTCAAAGCAACGCCAGATGGACGCGTGCCTGCATTGGCGTTAATCATATTGTGTAACTGCACTAAAGCACCGCCCACAACCATCGTGGTATCCGCAGATGTTTTCACACTTGAGTTCATTCCAATCAGCGCGCCATCAAGCGTATGGAAATATGGGTCAGCTAAAATCATACGAATCGAAATGGTATTTGGATTGATATTTCCTTCTGGTGTAAAGGTACGGGTTGTCGTTCCGATACGATATTGCTGTACACCTTTGTCATCTTTCATTAATAGTGGGTCAAGCACATCTTTTCCGCTACAGCCTTCCGTCGCGTGTGTAGACAAGTCGACAATTTGGCTATCTTGACGAGTAAATACATCGTCTGGCACGCCAGATTTTATATTTGTGCGAATATCACCATTACGGTCAATCACCACACCCAATTTCACTGTTTTAATCGAAGTATCGGTAAATTTAAAGGTTAAATCTGCATACAACGGGAAGATATAATTTTGTCCAGCAGCAACATTTTCAACAGACTTAAAGACTTTTTTGTCTAAATACGATAACGGATAAAGCTTGTATAAATCCATCGTGCCTTTAAATTGCACTTGGTTAATGTTTTGCTCCCACAGGCCTAATTTTTTCTTATCATCGGCCGTCAGAACATAATCATCTTTTTTAGCCATTAACGTTTTATATAAACTTCCACCCGTACCGACCACCATTTTGTCGGCAAGTAGCGTCCCTTGTTTAATAATCAGCGGGCCAGAGTTGGCTTCTTCTGCATCAAGACGGAAACCCAGAATGCCAGGTTTATCAATTTGCTTGGTAAGCGGATCAATCCAATTGTCCTGTGGCGTTGCTGTTAAACGTGTTGGTCGTACCTGCGTCAAGAGCAAGACATTCACACCACCAATGGTACTCAACTGTTGATCTACTTTGCCCTTCCACTGTAAACCACTACCAAAGGTCATACCTTGGCGGTCCGTCATTAACATGAAATGACCAAATAAATTGACTTTTGAACTATCGGTCGGCAAACATTCATTTTTATCACAGCCCACCAGTCCATTTGAACCACTGGCATTGGTAATCACGCCATCAGTTGAAAATAACGCAAACTCAGGCTGATATACCGCAGCCGTTGAGATATTCATGAGTTTTGAAACTAAGGTAAATGCATTTTCATTGCTGACTTCGGACAGGTCTAGCCAAGGTGTAAACAGGTCATTAAATTCCGTATCTGAACTGATACTGAAATCTGCTGTCGCGACATTTCGAGTGATTTGATCAATCAAAACTTTATCTGCATTGTTGATATAAACCGCTTGGATGTCTGTAGCTGTAACTGCACTATTATTTTTCAATGCCAAGGCTTGAATGATTTTGGCTAAACGCATGGCCACTTTAACCGTTGCGTCGCTATTTGAAATCGTTGCAGCAGGTTTACCCGCGATGCCGGCAGCCAAATCCAATAAGGTCAAACGTGGGGGTGTCGTGCCACTGGCTACATTTGAAATTTGCTTCAAATCTACTTTACCCAAATCAATTCGACGTGATTTTTCACCTTGGACAAAGAAAGTTACCGTATCGCCAATCTTACAAGCACCTGTCGAAACACCTTCTTTTAGATCAAACAAGGTAATATAGGTATTTTTAACGTCGCTCGAACAATTAAAGTTCAGACCTTCAATTGGATAATCTAAAACAAACTCGACACAGCCTTCGGTATTACTTTTACAAGTACCATTAGTCGTACTGGTATCATAAATTTCAGGATTCACATTTGCACTTTCACCGCCACAGCCACTGAGCGCTGCAACCAATGCCGTTAAAGCAAACGGTAATAAAATTTTATTTTTCATCCTAATTCTCTTTCTTATGTCCTTAACGGATTGCTGTTAATTTAAGTTGGCCTTGATTGGTTAATACGCGGCCATCGACGTCTATTGCTGTTGCTAAAGGCGTTAAGAATAAATACTGGCTACCTTTAGGCACTTGAATCACGCCTTCTATTTTTTCATGGTAAAGATGATCCGCTTCACCTTGGTTATTTTTGAATCCACCTGCGCCTTCCATGACACATCCATTTTTGTCTAAAAATACTGCAAATGGCCAATAAAATGTAGGATTTTGTACTTTGGATGCAAATGAATGTATACGAATATTTTGTAATGGTGATTTTAGTTTTACGACTTCATAGTCAAATTCATCTGACAATGGTGCTCGAGGCCATAAATTAATATCTTGAGCCAAGTCGAGCTCTTTGGCTTTCTTCATTTTTTTATTCGAAAAACATTGCTGACCTAAACCTTGAATGGTGTCAGGTTGTGAGACCCGATAATACGATGTGGCTAAAGTGATCGGCCCTGTATCTTCGGGTTGATTACGTTTAAATAAATTATCAATGACGGAGCGACTGACACCTTTTTCACGTTCAATGGTTTGCATCCGCGTTTGCCCCATCTTGCTGTCAATGACGCCTTCGGGCATGGTGTAAAAGCGCTTTTTGCCTTCTAAGTTAAACTCTTTATCTTCAAGATATTCATTATTGACATACTTTTCACCAGCCATGGTCGAAAAGCCTTGTTCTTGTTTTGCCTTAGTCAATTGTTTTGAAGGATTATTTTCTAAGTTTTCACCTGAAGTTTGTACGGATTGATCAGTACTGACTACTTTCTCAGCAAGGATCTTTTTCTCGAAGACAGGTTTATCTTTTTCAGCTAGAACTGTGGACTGATACGCTTCACGAGGTTGGGCTAGCTCTGATTGCTGTAAATTTTCTGTCCATGCGGTTGAAGGCAAGACTTTTGCTGTCGTATCTGCCGCTTGTGCTGACTTTTCAGATTTGCGAACTTTATCCCCTGAGACGTCTTTAATTTTATCTACTGTGACAGCTTTAATTTCATCCCGTTTTTCCGGCTCGCGTATACTTAAATGTTGAGAATTCACCGGTCCAACAGCCTGTGCTGTTGGACTCGTTTGACGTGTCATCGGTGTCTTGGTTTGAGACGGACTAATGCTTACGGATGGTTGAATAATTTGTTGTACAGGTTGAGAGTCTATCGTTTTAGCAGTTGGACTTTCTTTAGGTTTCTTTGCTGGTTTTTCTTGCACTTGTACCACCATTGGGCGCCCATCTGGCCCAATAATGGTATGAAACCCCCCAGCGTTGGTATATGACACTTGCACCACAGACAGTGCAAGTAACGTTTTTATGAATAAAATCCTTTTCATTCTGTCTGCTTATCCTACCAACGAGTTCTGTAATTTAATCCTAGGATGGTGATTTTCGTATCGGTTTTTACATTCAGTCCAGCATATGGGTTTAAAAGTAAGTTATTCACACCGGTTAAGTTTGCAAGACTACTAGTATTTGCTGGAATGTTATCTTTACTGCGTAAAAAGCCGATTGATAAATCTAAATCCGTATCTGCATCAAAACGATATCCAATCCCCATACCAAAGAGCTGCGCACCATTAATTGGGACCATGGTATTTCGCTTACCATCAGGAATAGAGGTACTCCGTGGTTCATAGCCTGCACGTAATTTCAGACGATCTGTTGCAGAATATTCAATACCAATACCCCAGTTCCAAGGCGATGTAAATTTCAAAGGTAAGGCCAAAGAATTATCAGTCACATTTTCAGATAATAATTTTGCAATTTTCAGCGCTGAAATTTGACGGTCGAATTCAAAACGGAATTTGTCCCAAGCACGATAATCCGTCCAGCCCACATCAAAATTGATTTGTAAATCAGGCATGACCTTATATTTGATCCCGGCCTGTACGTGCTGTGGATATTCAAAATCCATCGAAACCAAACCCGACTCAGAGTTTGGTACGGCATTTGGGAAACCCAAAATGGCAGCTAAAATTTGACCTGTTGGTGATGACATTAATCCCTTAATCATCTCCTGAGGTGCTTTCGCATTTTGTATGCGATAACGACCTTTCATGCGCATTTTCGCTGCACTTTGGTACACCATACCAAAACTAAAATCTTCGCGTGGCTCCCACAAAACCCCTAAGTTATAACTTGGGCTCAGTGACTGCTCTAAAGCCAATTCCATCTGACCAAATTTGCCAAATGGATTCATTCCTTCTTCGGTATTACACATCCCCAATAGCAAGATGTCGGTAATAATGTCCGAATTTTCCTTGAATGGCGTACAGACGACTTCATCAATCATCCTTAACATGCCGATCAACTCATTGGGAAATCGTAGATCTGATTTCAATCCAATGGCTTGATAGGACATCCCTACACCACCACCAATCGATAACTCATCACTAACTTGATAACCCACAGTTGGCGATAGATAAGTAATACGCTCTAGAGCAACTTGTTGCCCCATGAAATTACCTGGGTTGCCATTTTCAGCACCAAAACCCGCAATCAAAGGCGCATAAACGGCTGATGCAAATGTTGCTTTAGAACCTGGTGGATTGTAGGCAATTCCCATCGTTGGCGCGGCAATGGGTTGTCCGGCACCAAAATCCACCATCTTTTTTAAGACAGGTACATATAGGGATGCATATTCAACATCACCAGAAACCTTATCTTTAAAGTCCGTACAGATATCTGCCGTTACTTCAGGGCCATCATTACAGACCATTGGGTCATCAGAATAACCAAAGACGTTATAACCCGCAGGAACGGTAAATTCACGTTGAATATCAAAGTTTGCAATGATCCCCTGCATATCGGTTTGCAAACCTTCAATTTTGGTTAATGCTGCAGGGTTAAAATGCACGGCACTAATCCCTGGAGGATCCGCAGTTACTGCATTACCTAATGCAAGTGACCGTACATCAACTGAAAGGTTGGTACCCAATTGTGCAAAAGCAGCACTAGAACAGCCCGTTAAAACGATCGCACTAACAAGTGGGCTGAGTCGAATTTTACGCATACGACAGCCCTCTTAACGAAGTTTTTTTCCAAAACCTAGAATATCCAACGGGAAAGACAACCCTAATGACACATCTGGTGCATCTTCAGTTAAACCTAACCCCACCGTACCATTCACAATGGTCTCTGGAGATACACGTACACCTAAAGAAATCGCTAGAGTTGAACTGGTTTGGTCTGCAGGTGAATAGGATTCGCCACTGCTATACGTAAATTCTGCGCCGGTATTGAAACTTTGTTGATATGACATGGTAAGGGAAACATCGTAGTTAAACGAGTATGCAAAACCGAATGCAAAACCGCCACTAATCCCCGGTTCAAACTCTTCAATGACTCGCGAACCACGACGTTGGTTTAAGTCAGTTTCTTTGAAACCATAGTTTGCCGAGACGGATGCAAACAACACAACGGGATCAATATATTTACGTGTGCTGGCACCGATACCTGCAGAATAGTAACCTTTACCTGTTGCTAGATCATTTACAGCATTAATTTCGTATGGACTATCACCAGTTTTCGTGGACAAATTACCAAATAAAATAAGAGGCAAACGACCTTGCTTCAGTGGGAATGGTTCCCAGCGTGCGCCTAAAGAAATATCCCCTAAACCTGCAGTTGAAGTATCTTTTAATAAATCAGTTTTCGCCACTAAAGGCAAAGATGCAGAGAATGTCAAATTATCCATTACACCGTATTGCACGGTAAATGTATTGGTCATCGAATGTGTTGCATTTTCTTGTACACGTAGTTGATAAAGCTGGCCTTGTGCCATTTCCATATCAAGCTGTGTATCACGGTAATAGGTGTAATCTATATCGTAAAAAGATGATATTTCACCTTTTTTAATCAATGAATACTGACGTTCATTCGAGCTAAATACTTCCTGTAAATTCGCTTCTTGGCTCGCATCACCTTCTTGTTGCTGAAGTGCTGTCGATGCTTTTTCATTGGCAGTAGCGACTTCGGATTGTGGCATTTCAGCTTGTACGGGCTCTTCTACAGATTCATACTGTCCAATTTCTGGCTCGGCAGTAGCTTCATGTGTAGTATCAGCTTGGGTTGCCGTAACAGGAGATGCCGACTCTTCAACAACTGTCTCTTGCTCAACCGGATCATACTCTCCTAGACTTGGCTCTTCAGCTGCATATGCAACCCCCATCACCACTTGAATACTCATGGCTAGTAGTGTTTTGTTCATCCATTTACGATTCATGTTCCTTCCCACCGTTTTTATTTTTTTAATCTTGACGCTTTGTTATACGCATTCATCTAATTATTTACTCTTATAGTAAAGCCTTAGAAAGTTGTAATTCGATTTACCATAAGACTCCGACTCTTCATTCATATTTTTATCAAGTCGTATCGTAGATGCCTTGTCTGCAATTTTTTCCATGTAAAACTGCGGATACTGAATATCAACCAATGCATAACGGTTCACGGTTGCATCTTCAACATGTCGCAAGTCTGAATCTTGCAAAGCCAATAAATTTTTACGTTGCTCAGGCGCAACATTGATTAAGAATAATGTGTTGTTTTCCCATATTTCTTGGAATCGAACTTCATCGAAACTGATATTGCCTAGTGCTGGATCTGCAACATAAACACGCCCATCTTTATAGGCTTTAAAAACCACAAAATGTTTAAAACCAGCATATGAAATGGGAACAATTGCAGGCTGACCTTGCTTAACTAGATCTGAAAACTCCCCTTTGTAGCCCCCACTTTCTAGCCCGACAGCAGCGACAAAACGTTTCATGTCTAATAAGGAGAAACTTCGACGTTCGATAATTTTTTCAGTTTCACCAAATTTCAGCAAACCATTCATGGTCTGTTGCTCAGTCAGCTGTGTACCTACATAACCATTTAATAAAGTCGTTAAAGCTGCTGAACCACAGCTATAGTCATAGGCTTGCCGAACAATGCCTCGAAATTGATCCTCAATGGCAGGTTTAATTTTTACAGTTTCACGGTGCATCCGAGTAAAGGAATCATTTCGTGAATCCAATGTTTCGGTATAGTGAACTGTTCCGACTGGCTTTTCTTTTAATTCGAAGGACTCTTTGGCAAAGTAATACATCAATGCCGAGCCCACAGCTATCTCTAACATAAGTTCTAACTTTTAGTTATCGGCAATGATGTGCCTTTTTTCATTATTTTTTAGAGCTAATGCTCTACATCCATGTATTATGCAAGATACCTTTTTTTTTATAAAAAAACAGCATTTTTTTATGCTTTGTTGGGTCATTCCGCACTTTTTTGTAAAAAAAAGCGCGTGATCAACACGCGCCTTATTTTATTCTAAATTACTTACTAGAAATCGTAATCACAGAACCTGGATTATAAACACCTAAACTAGGGCTATAATATGTTTGCAAGCCTTGAACTTCGATATCACCAATTGAACCAGCAGTACGACTACCTAAATGAACACCTTTCACATAGTTATCAATTGGACCAGAGTTGCTCACCATTTGAATATATCCTTTTGATGCTCCTTCTGCACCATAAACACTAATATCTTGGTTAATGGTTAAGTCTGTTTTACCCGCATCAGCAACTTTTATGCTTTCAATAAAGATTTCACCAGCAGCACGTGTAGCGTTTTTAGTTGATGCATCCAGAATACCTAGATTTTGAATCTCTAAACCACCAATCATAGTTGTATTCAATTTGATCATTGCACCCTGTGGAGCTGCACCAAGTTGAATATTTGCAGCCATCTGACCTGTTTTCAAAGTTAAACCAGAAAGAATTGCATTGTAGTTGCTATCATCACCACCACGACGAATACCTGTTGTACCAGCCGTACCTGATGCAGTCACACCAATTTCACCAATTTTAATATCTAAGCCCGAAACTTGTGCTGCAATATTAACAAATGCTCCACCTTTTGCAGAATTACCAGCATCTGAGTCAATACGTAAATCAGCCAAATTATGACTTGCTAACAAAGCTTGTGAATTCGCAGTAATTACAAGACCATGCTTTTCATTAGCATCACCGGCTATCCCGTTCCCCTTAATTAAAAGAGCACCTGCTACACCTGTACCACCAACAATATTTGTTGAAGAAACTTCTGCATTTGCAGCAAAACCTGTTGGCGTAGGAGGAGTTGTAGTTGTATCAAAAGTAACTTTTGTACCTGTCACAACGTTTTTTGCATCAGTTGCTAAACCGTCATTATCGTGAATGTAAAGTTTCTCGATTGCAACTTTTGAAATACCAATCCCGATGTTAATACCATCTTGACCAGTGGTTGAACTAAGTGCAGCATCGTCCATTGCTTGCATAGCCATAGCATTCGCACTAAATGCGATTGAAGAAACTAGAGCTAATTTAGTGAAATTTTTCATACGGTACTCTCCCAAGAGTATTTATTTTTTTTGATTTTCAACCACTCGATTTATTCAGCTGTAATATTATTTTGTGACAACTGTTAAATCTTTCCTTGAGTTGTTTGCTCGCTCGATTAAATTATATCCAAGCTGAAATTTGTTCAACTGTCGTTGGTCGCAATCTAATTCTTACCGATAAACGGTATTTGCAAGCCAAATGAATTAGGAATGGTATAAAATCCATTTTAGTCTTTAAATTTAATTTCTCTGTTGATGCAAAAACCGATTTCTTTTAAAAAATTTATTCTCAAACAAAATGTTAGTGCTCAAAATATTTTGCAAGCGCTTGCACCCTTGTCACATGTGATTTTTTTAGAAGATCAAAACCAACCTGTTATTTGCTTTTTGGCAAATCAATATCAGCAATTTAAGAATGATGAACTTAAAACTTATGTCCGTACCAATTTAGATCAATATGAGGAATGTGATACTCAACCCTTGCCAGATATCGCCTTCCAAGATTTATGTACAAAATTAGGCAGTGGGTTTTCTGGGGGCTGGTCTGGTTTTATTAGTTATGATTATGCAGCGCAGCAACAGATTTCCCTGCATGCCAAAGCGCAACCTCGCTTGTTTTTGGGGCAATTTTCTAGTTACTTAAGACTAGAAAATGATGGTTGGTATTTTTATAGTTCTGATCATTCTGCAGCTCAGATTTACGACTACATTGATCACCTAATTCAAACCGAGATCGCTCAAGATCGATTTAAATTAACGCAAAAATGTACTGCAAGATGGTCCAAGTCAGACTACACAAAAGCCTTTGATCAAGTTCAGGAATATATTACAGCGGGCGATTGCTATCAAATTAATTTAACACAAGAGTTCACAGCTCAAGCAAACGGTTCACTCTTAGATACTGCTCAAGAATTTTGGTCACTGACTGATGCACCATATTCAGGCTACTTACGTATTGATGATTTTGAAATTTTAAGTTGTTCTCCTGAGCTTTTTATAGATTTTAAGCCTGAACGCAAGATTATTACTAAGCCAATCAAGGGCACGATGCCTCGCTATGAAGATCCAGTGTTAGATGCGCAGTCAAAACAACGGTTAAAATCATCTGAAAAAGACATGGCTGAAAATGTCATGATTGTCGACTTACTGCGTAATGATTTGAGTGTTTATGCAGAAACAGGTTCTGTAAAAACACCTAAACTTTTTGATATTGAAAGTTTTAATCAGGTACATCACATGGTCAGTGAAGTTGAGGCCGTGCTGAAAACCGATGTACACCCTTTTGAGGTTCTGATGTCTGCCCTGCCAGGCGGTTCGATTACCGGCGCGCCTAAAATTCGCGCGATGCAAATCATTGATGAACTTGAAGGCGCCCCGCGCGGTGCCTATTGCGGCTCGATGGGTTATTTTAATCACGATGGCACGGGCTCTTGGAATATTTTGATCCGCTCTATTCAAAAATACCAAGATCAGGTTTCGCTGTGGGCAGGCGGCGGAATCACCATCGCATCAGATTGCGATGCTGAATATCAAGAATGTTTTGATAAAGTTGAAGCGATGCTGAATTTGTTAAATACCTGGCATAAACCTGAATAACAAAAAAGCGATTCAATTGAATCGCTTTTTTAATGAATCACTCCCAACTACCCTTTTCAAAAGGAGGGTTCGGCTAGATTTACATTTCGCGGAGCTTGCAGAGATCAAGCCAAAATATCGTTTTTAAGCGTATCCACAAGGCGCTGATTTTGTTCATCTGTACCAATAGTGATACGTAGGAATTGATTAATCCGCGGCTTATTGAAGTAACGCACGATAATTCCGCATTCGCGCAATTCAGCAGCTAATTCACCCGCGTCTTTCGTTGGCAATGATGCAAAAATAAAGTTTGCCGCAGAGGGTAATACTTTAAAGCCCAGCTCAGAAAGCTGCTCTACAAGTTTTTCACGGCTCACAATCACCTTGGCATTTTGCGCTTCAAAATACGCTTGATCCTCAAATGACGCCACGGCTGCTGCAATCGCAAAACGGTCCATCGGATAGGAGTTAAAGCTGTTTTTTACTGCCTCAAGCGCTGCGATTAAATGCGGCTGCGCAATCGCGAAACCCACACGCAAACCAGCAAGTGAACGCGACTTAGACGTCGTTTGACAAACCACAAGGTTTTCATATTTCGCAACCAAAGCCACAGCAGATTCCGCACCGAAATCGACATACGCTTCATCAATCACAACCACTGAATTCGGATTGGCTTGCAACACTTCCTCAATTGCAGACAAACCTAAAGCAATACTGGTAGGCGCATTCGGATTGGTAATGATGATACCGCCATTCGGCTGTTTATAGTCATCAATAACAATTTCAAAATCATCGTTCAGCGGCATAATTTTAGTATTGGCAGCTATACCAAAAAATTGGCTATATACCGGATAAAAACTGTAGGTAATATCTGGATACAAAACCGGCAGCTCTTGCACAAAAAAGGCTTTAAAAATGTGCGCCAGAACTTCGTCCGAGCCATTGCCGACAAAGACCTGCTCAACAGGTACATGCTGCTGTTTTGCAATCGCTTGCTTTAACTCAGACGCATCTGGATCTGGATATAAACGTAAAACGTCAGCAGAATTTGCCAACACTTTTTGAACTGCTTCCACCACTTTTGGCGATGGCGGATACGGGTTTTCATTGGTATTGAGTTTTAAAATATTTTGGATTTTAGGCTGTTCACCCGGTGTGTACGGCTCTAATTCACGTACATCAGGACTCCAAAAACGCATTTGTTCAGCGGTAATATTTGGCATTTTATTTTGCTCTTTCTCACCCTCTCCTAACCTCTCTTGCACTTCGCTTTAAAGGAATCCTTAAAGCTCGTTCAGGGAGAGGAATATTCATTTTATGAGATTTCCCCTCTCCTTTCAGGAGAGGGTTAGGGAGAGGTTTATATTTTTGGAAAACTAAGTTTTTCACCTAGTCTATATTTTCTTACTGATAACGATAGCGTGCTGAACGCGCATGCGCATCTAAGTTTTCCTGCTGCGCTAATGTATCAGCCGTTTTCGCTAAAGTTTTCACGCCATCTTCAGAACACATGATTAAACTTGAGCGCTTTTGGAAATCATAAACACCGAGCGGTGATGAGAAACGCGCTGTGCCGGAGGTTGGCAACACGTGGTTTGGACCTGCACAATAATCACCAATCGCTTCTGGTGTATATCGACCCATGAAAATCGCGCCGGCATGGCGGATATCTTCAGCCATTTCCTGTGCTTGATCCAAGCACAGCATCAAATGTTCAGGCGCAACTTGGTTAATCAATTCGGCGCCTTCAGCACGGTCTTTGACTAAAACCAATGCGCCGCGGTTTTCGATTGAAGTACGCGCAATATGCGCTTTTGGTAACGCTTCTAAATGCTTTTCAATCCATTGCTCAACTTGATCTAAAAGTTCTGCATCTGGCGTAATAAATACCGCTTGAGCCACAGTGTCATGTTCCGCTTGTGACAATAAATCCATTGCCAGCCATTCAGCATTATTTTGACCTTCGGCATAGACCAAAATTTCGGATGGCCCTGCAATCATATCAATACCGACTTGACCAAATACTGCACGTTTTGCTGCAGCAACAAAACGGTTGCCCGGGCCAGTAATTTTGTCCACAGATGGAATAGTTTCTGTACCATAAGCCAATGCTGCAACCGCTTGCGCGCCGCCAATGGTAAATACACGGTGTACGCCGGCTAAGTAAGCTGCTGCCAAAACCAATGGATTCAAATCACCATTCGGCGCAGGCACCACCATAATAATGTCAGGCACGCCAGCAACATGCGCAGGTACAGCATTCATCAATACAGAAGACGGATAAGAAGCTAAACCGCCTGGTACATAGATACCTACACGGTCCAGCGGTGTGACCTTTTGACCAAGGGTATTTCCTAAAGCATCAACATAGGTCCAGCCGTCTTGCTTTTGTGCTTGGTGAAATTCACGAACACGGTTCGCAGCAAGTTCTAAGGCTTCACGCACTTCTGAACTTAAACCATCAAATGCTGCTTTCAGCTGTTCTTGTGTCAGCTCTAATTCTGAGAATTGATGCGCTGGATGTCGATCGAACTGCTGTGTCAATTTAAGAACATGAGCATCACCATGCTGACGAACATCAGCAATGATTTGGTCAACGGTTTTTAAAAGTTCTGGATCATTCACAGTTTCAAAAGCCAACAAGTCAGCAAAAGCTTGCTTGAAGTTTTGATCTTGAGTCGATAAACGTCGCATCAATTTACCCACAAGGTAATCTATTGGAAAAGATTAGTTTACCTGTTTTAGCGCAGCTTGTGGACATCTATCGCATGTGTTCATGTGGAGTTTTATTGAAAATAACTTTCGTTAAAATTAGTGAAAATACAGTTTTATCATTATTTTTTAGTTTTCATAAAAAAACCGCCCAGATTTGAGCGGTTTGGTCAGCATAGCGCTAAGAATTTAACGACTTATGCTTTTTTTGCTTGCTCGCGTTCTTCCACGGCTTTTTCTAGCTGTGCAAGAATTGGATTCAACAAAGTTTGTTTACGTTTAAAGCTTGCCTTGTTCACGATTAAACGTGAAGACACTTTACAGATTTCTTCCAAAGGCTCTAAACCATTGGCACGTAAAGTGTTCCCTGTATCCACAACATCGACGATGTAATCACCTAAACCAACCAATGGTGCAAGTTCCATAGAACCATACAGTTTGATCACATCAACTTGCTCGCCTAAGCTTGCATAATATTGACGGGTCAAATTGACGTACTTGGTTGCAATCTTTAAACGACCTTTCGGACGAACCATGCCGACTTTACCAGCCGTCATTAACTTACAGTTGGCAATTTTTAAGTCCAATGGTTCATACACATTTTGTGCACCATGCTCCATCAGCACATCTTTACCTGCCACCCCAATATCTGCAGCACCATTTTCAACATAAGTTGGTACATCAGAAGCACGTAAAATTAAAATACGTACGTGCTTATGGGTCGTTGGAAAAATTAACTTACGAGATTTATCCGGATCTTCCAATAAGTTAATGCCAGCTGTTTCCAACAATGGCAAAGTTTCTTTTAAGATACGTCCCTTACTTAATGCTAAAGTTAAACCATGATCAAAATTGCCCATTACGTCAAAATTGGGATCATCGTTTCTCATATCGCTCATTAACTTACTCGCTTAATTTGGGCACCTAAACCTTGTAACTTCGCTTCAACATCTTCATAACCACGGTCAATATGATAGATACGGTCAATCAACGTTTCCCCATCAGCGGCAAGTGCTGCTAAAACCAATGAGAAAGAAGCTCGTAAATCAGTTGCCATCACGGGTGCAGCAGATAATTTCTCTACACCTGTAACAACAGCATCATTACCTTCAACCTGAATATTGGCACCCATACGTGCTAATTCAGGTACATGCATGAAACGGTTTTCAAAAATCGTTTCTGAAATTGTGGCAAAACCACGACCAATTGCATTCACCGCCATCAGCTGTGCTTGCATATCGGTAGGAAATTCTGGATGTGGTAAAGTCTGGAAACTTACTGCTTTCGGGCGTTTACCCATCATATCCAGTTCAATCCAATCTTCACCGCGCGTAACTTCCGCGCCCATTTCTTCAAATTTATCTAGCACAGACTCCAACAAGTTTGGATCTGTATGCGTGGTTTTGATTTTACCGCCAGTTATTGCCGCAGCAGCAAGATAAGAACCTGTCTCGATACGATCTGCAACAACGGCATATTCACAGCCATGTAAGCTTTCAACACCTGTAACAACCAAAGTATCTGTGTCTAAACCTTCGATTTTTGCACCCATCTTGATCAACATATTAGCAAGATCAGTAATCTCGGGTTCACGAGCCGCGTTACGAATCGTGGTGACACCGTCTGCAAGAACCGCAGCAGTTAGAATATTTTCAGTACCACCAACTGTGACCATATCAAAGACAACTTCGCCACCTTTTAGACGACCATCCACTTTGGCATGCACATAGCCAGCTTCAACTTCAATTTCAGCACCAAGTGCTTCTAAAGCTTTTAAATGTTGATCTACAGGGCGTGAACCAATTGCACATCCACCCGGCAAAGACACTTTTGCACTACCATAGCGCGCCAATAACGGGCCAAGCACCAAAATAGATGCACGCATGGTTTTCACGAGTTCATATGGTGCAAATTGATTATCTAAGCTAGAAGTATCAGCCTTAACCGTATCACCTTCATAACTGATTTGAACACCTAAACCTGCGATCAATTTCACTAAGGTGTTCACATCTTTTAGATTTGGCACATTAGTTAATGTAATAGGTGTATCCGCAAGGATAGTTGCAGCGAGTAATGGCAATGCAGCATTTTTCGCACCAGAAATACGAACTTCACCTTCGAGCTTAGTACCGCCCTGAATCAGAAATTTATCCATTAATTATTAAGCTCCGAATAAGCTTGCTTTGCGCCATTCTTCTTTGGTCATTGCACGAATTGTTACTGCATGTACTTCACCGCTGGCAATGTAGGAGTTCAAAGGTGCATAAACAGATTGTTGACGAGCAACAGGACGTTTGCCTTCAAATTGATCATCGACAATGCGTAGATCAAATTTGCCGCCTTGCCCACTAACTGCAACCTCAGCTTCTGGAAAAGCAGCTTTTAAAATTTCAGTGAGCTGTTCACTATTCATCACAAGACCCCATATAGGACTAACGGTGTAAAACCCGTCATTTTACTATAAATCTAAAAAATAATTCATTAGTCACATACATTATATATATAAAAAAAGAGGTTATAAAAAACCTCTTTTTGTACAATTTACAATCTAAACCGTTAAAGGCATATAAATGAGCTGCATTTTTCGATGTTTATGTAATTGTTTTTTTAATTTTTCAGACAATTTTTTGATCGAGGTATACATATCATCAGCGCACGCTTGTGCAAAAAGTTCTGTCCCAGGTAATCGTATAATCGCTTCCGCAATATGATTATCACTACCTTTTTTTGAACGTTTATCAACCTGATGATCTTTAGTCAGTTTGACTTGCATACTATTGACCTGATCTAAATGTTTGGTCATTTCCGCAAATTTAAGACGAATATTTTCTTCTATTGCTGGCGTAATTGTTAAATGATGGCCACGAATTGTAATCTGCATAATTCTATCCCTCACCTTCTTTCAGGACTGGAAAAGTTCAAGCCGAATCATCCAACTCAATATGCGAAGCATACATTTACACAATCAGATCATTTCGGCCATTCCTTATAAAAAAAGAGATTCATTATTTCGTCATAATGAACCTCTAGAATAGTCAGATTTTCAAATTTAGATCAACACTTTTCGCTCTGAAGATGATGGAATATGTAACGATTCACGATACTTCGCAACTGTACGACGAGCAACATCAATACCTTCTGCATTAAGCAAAACTGCAATTGCATTATCAGACAAAGGCTTACGTGTATTTTCTTCTGCAATCAACTTTTTAATTTTTGCACGAATTGCCGTCGAAGACGCTTCCCCACCAGACGATGTTCCAACATGACTTGAGAAGAAATATTTCAACTCAAATAATCCACGTGGTGTGAGCATATATTTATTTGTGGTTACACGGGAAACTGTGGATTCATGAAGTTCAACTTCTTCCGCAATATCTCGCAGGACCAAAGGCTTCATTGCCTCAGGCCCTTGTTCAAAGAACGCTCGTTGATGCTCAACAATACAAGTTGCTACTTTTAATAAAGTTTTATGTCGTTCATCAATACTTTTAATGAAATTCTTAGCTTCAAGCATTTGATTACGTAAATATTGATTGTCATCGCTTTGATCAGCACGCTTGATCATATTGGCATAGAAAGAATTCACCCGTAGTTTTGGCATTACATCAGGATTTAACTGTACCAACCAATGTTCATTCTTTTTTAGTACCACAACATCTGGAATTTGATAGTCTGAATCTTTATCTTCAAACTCTTGCCCTGGATGTGCTTTTAAGGTTTTTAACAAAGAAATGGCAAGTTTAAGTTGTTCCGTATTTAAACCGGTTTGCTTAATCAACTTGGGTAATTCATTGGTAATCAGCAACTCATAATTTTTTAATAATAAAATAGCTTCATATCGATATTCGATATGTTCAGGAAGATTTTCAACTTGTACCAATAAACATTCAGCAAGATTGCGTGAGCCTACACCCACAGGATCTAGACGCTGAATATGCTTTAGTACCACCAAAACTTCGTCATCTTCGACTTCTTCTTCATAACCCATAGAGTCTAAAAGATGCTGAACAGATTGGGTAATTTCATTTAAGTCACAATCTAAAAAACCTTTGTTATCTAAAGCATCGATAATACAGTGTGCAATTAGTTTATCGATCATAGAAAAGTGTAAAAGATTAACTTGCTCAAGCATATGCGCTTGTAAACTTTGATGACCCTGCCGATTATCTTCGCGCTCTTCAAACTCAGCAGCACCTAAACTTGTGGGTTGATGCGTATAAACATCATCCCACTCTGTATCCACTGGTAATTCATCAGGCAAATGATCGGCATTTAATTCATTGGTTAAGTCTTTATTTTCCATTTCTTGTTCTTGTAAGCTATTTAAACTTTCAACGGTATTTTGTTCTTCAACTTTCTCTAATAGAGGATTACTGTCGAGTTGGATTTGAATTTCTTGTTCCAATTCCAAACTTGAAAGCTGTAATAAACGAATGGCTTGTTGTAATTGAGGTGTTAATGATAAGGAATTGGCAACCTTTAACCCCATCGCTAATTTCATTAATAACTCCCCTATAATTAACCGCACTTTATAAGCAATTTTTATGCCGTTTTATTTTTTATAGCATAATTTTGAACAGAACGCCCGATTTTTTGTCTTTTTTAGACTCATTATTCAGCTAATTTATTCTTTTATTAGGAACAATTCGCCTTATAAATGAATTATTTAATTAGATATATTATTAATTTCACTCTATTTCCCTCTCCATTTTTCTTTCCCTTTTCTCCACGCATAAAAAAACACCCCCTTCGCTTTGAAGGGGGTGTTTCGAATAATGAGCTGGCGATGACTTACTCTCACATGGGTAACCCCACACTACCATCAGCGCTAAGAGGTTTCACTTCTGAGTTCGGGAAGGGATCAGGTGGTTCACTCTTGCTATTGT
>NZ_VPAO01000012.1:0-83935 GCF_013419235.1 Acinetobacter sp. YH12098 | reverse complement strand
TCTTGGAATAAGAGAATGGGAGTGCATGAGCTGTGGTACAGCTCATGATCGAGATATAAACTCAGCTCTAAACATTCTTGCGCTTGGGCATAAGCGTCTAGCTGTAGGAATCACCCTCTTTTAAGGGGGGGAGGATGTCAACTGCCCATGCTTGTTGTTTGGGTTGGTCATAAATCCCGGTTAATGGTGGATGTGCGCCTGCAAAAATAGGCAGATCCCATTCTTTTAAATCGACAATTTCAGTTTCTACGGTACTGTAGTCATAGCTTTCGATTTCTGAAAGTAGCCAGTTTGCAATCTTAATTGCCGTACGGCCTTCGCGGACACTGCCGACAATAATATGAAGTTTCATCGTATTTCCCGTCTTGTTTTAAAGTCTTGCATTAAATTAATATGAATTCGATCTGTTGCATATACAGAAAATGTATCGAGTCGATTGATAGTTATAAAAATAGTGATAAAAAAAGCTCCCGAAGGAGCTTTTTATTTGCTGAAACTTAGATCAGTTTCACGCCTTGTTGACCGGCAGGGGTCACTTTGAAAATTTCAACTTCAAAGGTGATATTTTTACCGGCTAGAGGGTGGTTGAAATCCACTTCGGTAATGTCTTCACCGACGGTTTTGATCACCCCATACAGACTTTGTTTGGCTTTATCTTCAAACTCAATCATATGGCCTTCAACAGGACGTTGCTCAAATTTGACGGTATCAAATTTTTGTACGTTTTCCGGGTTCCATGGACCAAAAGCATCTTCAGGAGGAAGGCTCACAGTACGGCGGTCACCTGCACGTAAACCGAATAAAGCTTTCTCAAAACCCGGTAATAAGCTGCCATCACCCATGACAAGGCTGACAGGTTCAGCACGGCTACGGGTATTGTCAATTTCTACGCCATTTTCAATAGCAACAGAAAAGTGAAGGTCTACTTTAGAACCTTCTTCAATACGAGTTTCCTCGTTAGGATTGATAAAATCAGTCATTTTGCGCTTCCGCACGTTGAATTCGGTGTTTTTCTAAGAAAAACGTATCGATAAGAAGCAGAATCGTGCCTAAAGTAATGGCACTGTCTGCAATATTAAATGCAGGAAAGTGGCTGTTGTTGTAATACACGTGAATGAAATCCACCACATAGCCTAAAGATACGCGGTCAATTAAGTTACCGATTGCGCCGCCTAAAATCAGGGCAATGGCAATCGGAAGGACTTTCACGTTTTTTGGCATACGCATGAGCCAAAATACAAAAATGACAGACACAAGTCCTGCGAGTGAAGTAAAGAAATAACGTTGCCATCCACCGGCATCGGACAAGAAACTAAAGGCAGCGCCATAGTTATGTAGTAATGTCCAATTTAAAAAGGGCATGACAGGTACAGGATCTGCGTAGTTCAGATGTGTACTTGCAATCCATTTAGTCCATTGATCCAAAATAATGGCAACAATGGATAAGCCCACCCACACTAAATTGTGTGGGTAGAATTGAAAGAAGCCCTTTTTTTCTTGTGGATTAGGCATATTTTCTCTCTTCGCCTTGACCTGTAGGAAGGTTAATAATACAACGAGAACAAAGACCTGGATGTTCGTGATGTGTATTCACATCTGGCAGTACATGCCAGCAGCGTGCACATTTTTCACCGTCAGCAGCAGAGACTTTGACATTTAAACCATCAAGGTCAGAGGCTTCACCTTGTGATGCGTCAAACTCATTGACAATCACTTGAGAGGTGATGAGGACAAAACGCAGTTCTTCACCGAATTTGTCTAAAACAGCTTTCAGCTCAGCATTGGCCCAAAGTTCAACTTTGGCAGACAAGTTTGAACCCACAGTTTTTGCAGTACGTGCAGCTTCAATAAACTTGTTCACTGCAGATTTAACGGTGATCAAGGTTTGCCATTCAGCTTCAGTCACTAAATCTGCTGTAGAGGCTACAGGAATGTCATACCATTCTGCAGTAAATACATATTTCTCAGATTGCTCTGGAATCAGTGGCCAAGCTTCTTGTGCGGTAAAGCTCAAGATCGGAGACATCCAACGAACAAAGGCTTGAACCAAGTGATACAACGCAGTTTGTGCAGAATGACGCGCCGCAGAGTCGGCTTTGGTGGTGTACTGACGGTCTTTGATGATGTCGAGGTAGAAACCACCCAAGTCATTAATACAGAAGTTGGTCAATGCGCTGGTCACGATATGGAAGTTCATATCTTCATAGGCTTGCTGAATGGTTTTCTGTACTTCCGCAGCACGTTGCAAGATGTATTGATCAAGCGCGATCAATTGATCAACAGGCAACGCATCCGTCGATGGTTTGAAGCCATTCAAGTTAGCCAACAAGAAACGCAATGTGTTACGGATACGGCGGTAACCATCTGATGCACGGCTAAAGATTTCTTTACCCGCAGTCATTTCATAACGGTAGTCTGCAGACGCGATCCAGAAACGTAGACCATCTGCACCCATGTCTTTAATGATGTCTTGTGGAGTGATCACGTTACCGATCGACTTCGACATTTTGCGGCCTTTTTCATCCACAACAAAGCCGTGAGTCAATAAGCTTTTGTACGGTGCGCGGTTATTAATCGCCATAGACGTCAACAATGAAGACTGGAACCAGCCACGATGTTGGTCAGAACCTTCAAGGTACAAGTCAGCAGGGTCTTGCAATTCTTCACGTTCACGAAGTACTGCAAAGTGTGTTGTTCCAGAGTCAAACCAAACGTCTAGAGTGTCACGAACCGCATTGTACTGCTCTGCATCTGCACCGATAAACTCAGATGCATCACGGTTATACCAGCCATCAATACCTTCTTGTTCAATCAGCTTCGCCACTTCTTCGATCAGCTCAGGCGTACGCGGGTGAAGTTCGTTAGTATCTTTATGCACAAAGAACGGAATCGGCACGCCCCATGTACGTTGACGTGAGATACACCAGTCTGGACGACCTTCAATCATCGATTGGATACGGTTTTTACCCCAATCCGGTACGAAGCTGATGTCATTTTCAATCGCGTTCAATGCACCTTGGCGTAAACCTTTTGCATCCATGCTGATGAACCATTGCGGTGTTGCACGGAAGATAATCGGTGTTTTATGGCGCCAGCAATGTGGATAGCTATGTTTGATCACCACATGTGCCCAAAGTTTACCTGCTTCGATTAAAGCAGCAATGATTTTTGGATTGGCTTTGTAGATGTGTTCGCCTGCAAAAATTGGTGCAGTCGGTAAATACACACCGTTGCCGCCAACTGGATTGTCGACTTTCAGGTTGTACTGTAAGCCAACTTTATAGTCGTCCACACCATGGCCTGGCGCGGTATGTACAGCACCTGTACCACTGCCGTCTGTGACATGCTCACCTAAAATCACTGGTACTTGGCGTTCAGCAATTAACGGATGTTGTAGTACTAGGTTTTCAAGTTTTGCACCAGCAAATTCAGCAATCACTTCAACTGCGTTAAAGCCATAACGCTGAGTTGCAGATTCAACCAATGATTTTGCAAGGATGAAGTTTTGCGCTGCTTTGTCTTCGCCAGTTGCTTTCACCAATTGGTATTCAAGTTCAGCGTGTAGAGCAACCGCTTGGTTGGCAGGCATAGTCCAAGGCGTTGTTGTCCAGATCACGATATCTGTACGGTCAGTAACGTCTACACCTAGGCGTGCAGATAAATCAGCTAAATCAACAACGCTAAAACCAACGTCAATCGCATCTGATTTTTTGTCTTCGTATTCCACTTCAGCTTCAGCTAAGGCAGAACCACAGTCCAAACACCAGTTCACAGGTTTAAGACCCGGCTCAATATGGCCTGCTTTGGCAATTTCACCGAGCGAACGAACGATGTCGGCTTCTTGTTTGAAGTTCATGGTGAGGTAAGGATTGTCCCAATCACCAAACACACCCATACGCACGAAGTCTTTTTTCTGTAATTCGACTTGGGTGTAGGCATATTCACGGCAGGCTTTACGGAAAGTTGAGGCATCTACTTTTACGCCGACTTTACCGACTTTTTCTTCAACTTTCAGTTCGATTGGAAGACCGTGACAGTCCCAACCTGGTACATACGGTGCGTCAAAACCGTCCATTACACGGCTTTTGATGATGATGTCTTTCAGGACTTTATTCACCGCATGGCCTAAGTGAATTTGGCCATTTGCGTATGGAGGGCCGTCATGAAGCACATATTTTTTCTTGCCAATACGCGATGCACGAATCTGCTGATAAATGTTGTCGGCATACCACTCTTCTAACCATTTCGCTTCACGTACTGCGAGATTTGCTTTCATCGCAAATTCAGTACCTGGGAGGTTTAGCGTGGCTTTATAATCCACTGCATTTTCAGGAGTTTGCTTATCGCTCATGCAAGTTGTCTTCCAAATTTATCAGCCCGTTGACTGACGCGTTTTACAATAAATAATCGGGGTTTAAAAGGGGAAATGAGGGTGCTGACCTCGAAACTCAAGGAGCTTTTCGACGTCGTCATCAATTCCGGCTTTCAGTGCTTCAAGCGAAGGGTAGTCCTTTTCGCCATGTAAAAAGTTCAAGAACGTCACCCGCATTAACAGGCCATACAGATTAGCAGAAACATCAGGAAAATGTACTTCTAATCGCCATTCAGGATGTTCCTGTTTAATTGCGGGACGCGTACCAACATGCCCTGCACCAAACAGGGCAGAGGGTGCATAACCTGCAACCCCTAATTTGTCAGCATTTTCGTTTTTTACTTTATCTGTTAAAGATTCGGTTTCACAAATGACATCGACTGCATAAATGCCATTTAAACAAGGTTTATGACGGTTTAAACGCACATTAATGGTAGGAAAATTAATCGTGCGACCGATTTGATCGCCATATTGCACACGACCGGTGATGCTATAAGGACGACCTAAAAGTTTTCCGGCATGGGCAAGGTCACCTGCTTGTAATGTCTGACGAACCAGTGTCGAACTGACACGTTCGCCATCGACTTCGACATTCTGCATGGCTGTGACTTGGAAGCCGTATTGGCGTAAAAATTCGCTATTGCCTTGACGGTTTTTGCCAAAGTGGTGATCTTCGCCCAAAACTAAACTTTGTGTATTGAGCTTATTTTTTAAAATATCGGCAAATTCTTCAGCGCTGAGATTACGAAAGGCATTGTCAAATTTCGCCACCACAATATAGTCGACGCCCAGTTCAGTTAAATATTCGACTTTTTCACGTAGTGAACTGATTCGAGGTGGAGCGTCATAAGCTTTAAAGAATTCAAGTGGTTGTGGCTCAAAAATCATCACAGCTGTTTTTAAGTTTTGTTGCTGTGCTATGTCTTTGAGCTGGCTGACCATCGCTTGATGACCCAAATGTACGCCATCAAAATTGCCAATGGTCACGGCAGTTTTGGGGAGTTCTAAGTGGGGCGCTAAAGCATTCAGACGGAGCAGCTTCATGGGCGAATCAATTGTTGAAAATGTTTGAGGGCTATATATTGCCATAATCTTCTGCGTTCGTCTTGTTGTTGTGTTTTTACTCAAGTTTTTTTATGCAGAGATGAATTTATTATCAGTAAAATAAATTATAAAAATAAATATTAATCAATTTTTCTTATTTAATGGTGTGCTTAAACTATAGACATTCCATTTTGATGAGCATCATGCGATGAAAATGCCATTTTATCAACTCCAGCATAAACAAGACTTGATTCGTCATTTCACCCCAAACTGGTTTACGGTGGTGATGGGCACAGGTGTGGTGGCTCTCATTTTACCATCTATAGCGGTGGCGCCGCAGTCGATGTGGTCCATCGGAGCAGGGTTGTGGCAGATCAGCATCGTGTTGTTCATATTGTTTAGTGGGATGTATCTCAGCCGATGGATATTGTACCCACAAGCAGATTTTCCAGCATCCAGTGATGAGTTTATTTCTTGGGGCGATCCCCATGGCACTGGCAACCCTGATCAATGGCGCATTGAAATTTGGCACCACGCTGTACACTGAGTTTTTGGGCGTAAGCATCATCACATGGGCTGAATATTTATGGTATGTCGATGTGTTGATGGCAATTGCGATTGCATGGTGTGTTCCATTTCTGATGTTTAGTCGTCAGCAACATGCGCTGCAAGGCATGACCGCAGTATGGTTATTGCCGATAGTGGCTTGCGAGGTGGCTGCCAGTTCAGGCGGTTTATTGTTGGCGCATTTACCTGCACAGGCTCATGCTGTCCATATTTTGCTGGGGAGTTATCTGCTTTAGGGAATCTCAGTATTTCCAGCATTTGCCATCTTAAGCATCTTGTTGCTGCGTCTAGCTTTACATCAATTGCCAAGCAAGGATATGGTGATCAGCAGTTGGTTGGCCTTAGGACCGATTGGGACAGGGGCTTTAGCGCTGTTACTTTTGGGAGAGCAAGCCCCGCGTATTTTGACAGTAGTAGATTTGGCTGATTTGGGACAGGTGTTGCTTCAAGGCGGTGTGTTTGCAGCCCTTGTTCTGCTCGGATTTGGTGTATGGTGGTTTGGAATCGCTATACTCATCACGCTAAAACATTTGCGAGATTTACCCTTTAATCTCGGGTGGTGGGCGATGACGTTTCCATTCGGCGTTTTTAGTTTGGCGGTCATCCATTTGGCGGAACAGACGCAATTACACGCTATTCAACAGTTCGGTACTTTTTTTGCAGTATTGCTCTGTACGCTTTGGTTATTGGTGATGCTGAAAACCATACAAGGGTTTTATCGCGGTAGCTTATTTTTTTCTCCGTGTTTAAAAGCGTATTGTGATGCTCAGAGCGCATCTTAAATGATGTCGGGTGAATGTAAATCCGTTGAAGAAAACTATAGCGCGTTGGCTTTGACGGATTTCAGCAAACAAATATAGAGCTTGTGCAAGCGTGTGATGCAGTTACGTTATTTTGCTATCCAAGCAAAACATTCATGTATAAAATTTGCGCGTATTTTCGAGAGACCAACTGGCTTCGAGATATAAACTTGCTTGAAGTGTAGGAACTAGAGCAAGGCATATGGATTAAAACAAAAAAGATAAAAATAAGGATCGAATTATGTGTAATCAAACCCGTTTTTGGGATGATGCCAAAGGATTATTAGAAGAATGGTACGTCGCTTGTACCTCTAAAGAACTCAAAAAAGATCAGCCTTTTTCAGCCACCCTGTATGGTAAAAAATTTGTTCTGTTCCGACAAAAAGATGGAACAGCCGCTGCATTGCTCGATCAATGTGTGCATCGTGGTGTGCCTTTGTCTAAGGGTAAAATGACCGATGGCTGCGTGACATGTCCATATCATGGTTGGTCGTATCAGGGCGATGGGCATGTGGCGCATATTCCTAGTGTCAATGGACAATTTTTTCCAGAAAAACCGCATCCCTTTAAACAGCGTAGTTTTGATGTATGTGAGCAAGATGGGGTGGTATGGATTTATCTCGGTGAAAAGCCCAAACAGGAACGCCCGGAAATATTTAAATTACCGTTTTATGATCAAGCCGGCTGGGTCAGCTATTACATGGTCGGCAGTTATGATGGCGAGATGGGCGCTGTTGCACAGAATATAATGGATGTAACCCATACCATATTTGTCCATGAAGGCTGGTTTCGTTCAGAGTCGGGAAAAGCCGTGGATGCCACCATAGATGTCGGGCCGCGCAAAGTAGTCGTTGACTATCATGACCATGATGCAGAAGTCGGCATGATGCCATGGCTGACCAATCCGCATGGTGCTGAACAGGTCCACCGCGACAGTTTTATCGCGCCGAATATTACCTTGGTGGAATACCATTGGGGAGAGCCATCGGGCATGGTGTTTAATAGTCTGATTAGCCCTGTGGGGCCGTATGAGTCACGGGTTTATACCTGTGTCAGTTATAAATTTCCGATTCCAAAATTGTTGTCTAAGGCATTGATGCCGGCTGTGAATGCCTATACTTGGGTGGTCAACAAACAAGACATTAAAATTTTGTCAGCGCGAAGAGCTGGCATCGAGCATATGCCGATGACCCATTCGCATAGTGTACGAGGGGATATGGCACATATTGCATTAGAGAAGATTTTAGATGCCTTACGTCATGACCAACAATTGGCACCATCTTTTATTGGCAAGCGGCCGATGCAATTTCAAATTTGATAGCATTCAAATCTGCGTGAGGAATTTATTTTCTGAGCAATGCGATTTTTGAAGATGATTTTTTCTGCGCACGTGCAAATGTATGCTATATGAAGGCATCAATTTGAGGAGACCGCTATGCGTCAGCAAATCGCTTTAATTATGGCACTGCCGAGTGAATCTAAAGGCTTGTTTGAAGCCGCAGGCATTGAAGTACATTACAGTGGTATTGGTAAAGTCAATGCCGCATTTAAAGCCTTTGATGTGATTCAAAAAACCGGATGTCATACTTTGCTGAATTTGGGCACTGCGGGAAGTTCACATTTTGATGCACATGCTTTGGTTGAAGTAGCTCAATTTGTACAACGGGATATGGATGTATCGCCTTTGGGTTTTGATGTGGGGGTGACGCCGATGGATACCGATCATCCTGCTGAAATTCAGCCAGAGAGCATGTTTAGCCATTTGCCTAAAGGAATTTGTGGTACAGGCGACAGCTTTGAAACTGGGCTGCCGAAAGTACCGTGTAATCTTGTCGATATGGAAGGCTACGCAATCGCTAAAGTATGTAAAAAACTGGGTGTTCGCTTTGTATCGGTAAAATATATTACCGATGGTGCGAATGACACAGCGCATCTGGATTGGGAAGAAAATTTATTATTCGGCGCAAAGAAATTATTGAAATTATATCAAACAGTCAAATAAGGCATTTAGCTAATTTCGGTCGGCGACCATAGAATGCTATGGTCGTATGCCAATTCGACCCAATTCAATTTACTTTTCTGGGCGTGGAATTACACCGTAAAGCATCATATGAACGGTATGTTGAATAATCCGTTGTTGCATACTGCGATTACGTAAGGTTTTTCCAGTGACCATTTCCATTTGGGTTGCAAAGTCAGCATAGTTTTGCGTAATTGCCCAAATGTTCAGAATTAAAAGTTCTGGATCAATATCTTTTGAAATTTTACCTTGCTCTTGCCAGTTGCTAATGACTTTGGCTTTGCGTTTCACTAATTTTTTTAGTGGGCCTTTTAAAATTTCAAGAATGTGTGGTGCGCCCTGAATGACTTCAAGTGCGAACAAACGTGAGGCTTTCGGTTGCGTACGAGATACTTCAATTTTCTGCAATAGATAATTGGTGATCGCTTCTTCAGGCTCAAGGTCTGCTTCCAACATTTGTAGCGGAGCAAGCCACTTTTGTAGAACCGTTGTCAGAACTTCAACATAAAGCGCTTCTTTATTTTCATAGTAATAGAAAATATTCGATTTATGCATTTCTGCAATCTGTGCGATCTCATCCAAGCTGGCGCCATTGAAGCCATACAGGGAAAAGACATCCAGTGCTGCATTAAGCAACTGGTGGCGTTTCTGGGTACTCTTTTTTTGTTCCATTAGCTCTTTTAAGAAAATGAAAAGGGAATATTGAATTGTACGGCAAATCAACAGATTTGTGCACAATCATCGTTTTTAATTTTATGAATTTTGGCAGTTTATTCTGTTCAACGGTCAAATAAATACGACGAATGCCATAATATTTCAAATAATCATTTTAGGGTGAAATCTAAATAAATCATTATTTTTAGTCATGGATTTATATGATTTGTCGTAATTTTTGTGATGTATTTGTCAACAGACGATAAATCGCCCTCAATGCTATACATGGTTTTATTGTGATATTGCTTTGGAACAGAACAGGAAGTCATACGGTTTAAGTGATGATTTCCTGCACATGTATAGCTTAAGTGGCCAAGACTGCTTGTAAGACTTGTTGTTCAAGTTCAGTAAATTCAATGCCTTTTTTTCGTGGGCGGGCCAAATCGACACGAAATTCTTTGGCAATATGGCCTTTATCGAGCAAGATTATACGGTCTGCCAACTGCACGGCTTCACTTACATCATGTGTGACCAAAATTGCGGTAAAACCTTGTTCAGTCCAGAGTTTTTCAATCAAATTCTGCATATCTAAACGTGTTAAGGCATCGAGCGCACCCAGTGGTTCATCTAGCAGCAAAATGCGTGGTTTATGTGACAAAGCACGTGCCAGTGCAGTACGTTGACGTTGCCCCCCTGATAGCTGTGTTGGCCAAAGCCCCGCTTTGTCTTTTAAACCGACTTTTTCGAGGAGTGCTGTAGCATTGGCGTGTTGGTCTTTGCTTAAACCAAGTTGTACATTTTTCTCAATGCTACGCCAAGGCAGGAGGCGAGGGTCTTGGAACATCACACGAATATCATCACTTGTGATGCCTTCACGAATATGACGAGCAGACTTAAATTTAATTTCGCCATAACTCGGTTTTTCTAAGTCGGCGATGAGGCGAAGCAGGGTACTTTTACCACAGCCACTACGACCGACAATTGCCAAGAATTCACCGGGTTGAATATGTAGGTCAAGGTCCTCAAGGACTTTAACATCGCCATAAAATTTGTGTAGTTGTTCAATCAGGATCTCTGCGCCCAACACCGCATGGGGGTTGATATCCTCGACAGAAGAACGCTGAGGTTGGGTTGAGTCGTCTGCATGACGGCTTATGCTTAAATCGGTCATCACATGCTCCTTATTTTTGGTAACCCGAGTGCCAACGGAGTAAATATTTTTCTAAGGCAACAGCCAGTACATCGGCCAATTTACCGAGTAGGGCATACAATAAAATCCCGACCAAGACGATGTCGGTTTGCAGAAATTCACGTGCGTTCATGGTCATATAACCGATGCCGGCTTGTGCTGAAATGGTTTCTGCCACAATCAACAAAACCCAAACGAGACCGAGTGAAAAACGCAGACCAACTAAAATAGATGGCATCGCCCCTGGCAGAATAATTTCTTTATACAGTTGCCAGCCACTCAAACCGTAGCTTTTGCCCATTTCAATCAGTTGAGGATCTACAGAGCGAATACCATGATAGGTGTTGATATAAATGGGAAAGAATACGCCGATAGCGACTAAAAAAAGCTTGGCCGATTCATCGATCCCAAACCATAAAATCACCAAGGGAATCAGGGCAAGAGCAGGAATGTTGCGGATCATTTGCAGTGTGGTGTCGAGTAACGTCGATGCTGTTTTGGATGAACCATTTAGCAGCCCTAAAAAAAGACCTAAACCACCACCGACTAGAAGTCCAACCAAAGCACGACCCGCACTGATTTGAACATGCTTCCACAGTTCACCACTGATCAGTAAGTTCCAAAAGGCCACCACCACCGCACTTGGCGCAGGCAAAATACGACTTTCTAACAGCCCTGTAACAGAGGCAATTTGCCACACAATAATTAATGCAATAGGAAACAACCAAGGCAGCAAACGCTGCCCGAGTTGTGTTCCACGTGAAACCTTCGGTGCTTTGAAGGTTTCAACAGAAACAGTTTTGGACATTAGGCCGGCTCCTGAATCTTTTCAGCTTTTTTATTTTCATCTGGTGTGTAATTGTTCGCGACAATCTCACCAAATGGGCCGGTTAAGTTAGGTTGAACCAATTTCTGACGTGTTTCCAATGGCAGTAGTGGGAACACCAATTCTGCAAAACGGATAGACTCTTCAAGGTGTGGGTAACCAGAGAAAATGAAGGTGCTAATTCCTAGATCGGCATATTCTTGGATACGTGCGGCTACCGTTTCAGGATCACCAACGAGTGCCGTACCTGCACCACCACGAACCAGGCCAACACCCGCCCATAAGTTTGGCGATACTTCTAATTTGCTACGGTCGCCGTTGTGCAGTTCAGCCATACGGCGTTGACCAACAGAGTCCATGGTTTTGAACTTGGCTTGCGCAGCTGCAATGGTGTCATCGTCGACATATTGGATCAGCTCTTCAGCTGCTTTCCATGCCTCTTCATTGGTTTCGCGCACAATGACATGTAAACGAATGCCATAATTCAGTTCACGTCCTTTGGCTTTGGCTTTTTCACGCACCACTGCAATTTTTTCTTTTACCGCAGCAGGTGGCTCACCCCAAGTCAAATAGGTGTCAACTTGATCCGTTGCCAGATCAACAGCTGCCTCTGAAGAACCGCCAAACCATAATGGTGGGTACGGTTTTTGTAGCGGCGGATAGAGTAATTTGGCGTCGTCCACACTCAGACGTTCACCATGGAAGGTATAGCTTTCACCGGTATGTGAGCGGGTTAAAATTTCACGCCAAATGGTGGTGTATTCCGCGGCAGTTTGGTAACGCGTTGCGTGATCTTCATAGACACCATCACCCTTGAGTTCCTGCTCATCACCGCCTGTAACTAAGTTCAGTAAGATACGGCCGCCAGATAAACGGTCAAAAGTTGCAGCCATACGTGCAGTTAGTGCAGGCGTTGTCACCCCCGGACGTAGCGCCACTAGAAATTTTAAATTTTTAGTGGCATCAATCAAGCTTGCAGCTGTAAGCCATGGATCTTCACATGAACGACCTGTTGGAATCAGAACGCCTTCATAGCCAAGATTATCCACCGCTACTGCAATTTGCTTCATGTAGGCATGATCGACTTGGCGTGCACCTTTACTTGTTCCTAAGTAGCGACTGTCACCGTGGGTAGGGATAAACCAGAAAATTTTCATGTTCAGTTCCTTGTATTTTTGATGGCTCGGGTATCAATGTGATGAAGGTGTCCAAACTTGCTTTTGGACTTGAATGTTGTTTGGAATCAGTTGGACTTGTTTAAATAAGTCCGCAATATTTTGCTGTGCTTGTATGACCTCGGGTGTCAGTGAGCGCACAGGAGATGGTTTAGACCGGCGAGAAAAGGCTTGCGCAGCAATATTCTTTTGCAGCCCTGTGCTGTTTTTATAAATCTCTAAAGCCACATTTTGGTTCTTCACAATCCACTGATCGGAAGCGTCTAAGGCCTTTAAAAATTTAGCTGGGGCATCAGGGTGCGCCTGAACGACTTTTGGATTTGCCACATAAAATGAATAGGTCTTTGGAAAATCACCAGATTGAATCAGCACTTTAGCCTGAGCATCCAACTCCGCTGCAGATAAAAACGGGTCCCAAATGGCCCATGCATCAATTGATTTTTTATCAAATGCGGCACGTGCATCTGCTGGTGGAATCCAAATCGGTTGAATGTCATTCCAAGTCAAACCGGCTTTTTCTAAAGTTTTGGCTAATAACTCATGCGCACTCGAGCCTTTTTGTACAGCAACGCGTTTGCCACGTAATTCTTGAATGGTTTTGATTGAGCTATCCGCTGGAATCACGACAGCAAGCGACTGTTCAGGCACCACTTCATAGCCAATATAATTCAGGTCTTTATAGGCAGCTTGGGCAAAAATAGGCGGGGTGTTGCCGACATAGCCATAATCCACCGCACCGACCGCAAGGGCTTCTAACATTTGTGGGCCAGCAGGGAACTCCTTCCACTCAATGTGAGCACCGGGAAATTGTTGTTCAAAGAGCTTTTGTTCACGGGCAACCAGTAAATTTAATGCTGATTTTTGGAAACCGATAACCAAGGTTTTTACGGCTGTTTCAGCTGTTTTTTCACGATCCTGCTGTGCTATTTCTTGTTTTTGGCAGGCACTGAGTCCAAGGCCCAAAGTGGCTAAAGTCAGTATGGAAAATGTTCTTAGAATACGCATGGCATCGCCCTTATGCTGTCGTCGGCTTATTTGATAATGGCCGACTCAATATTTAATTTATTTGGAATTAATTTTTCGTTATAAAACGCATCAGCGACTTGCTGCTGCTCTTGCGCCACTTGTGTAGTAATCGGCGTCACTTGATTGCCTAAGCGTGAAATAGATGTTTTAAGCACATCTAGACCTAAGCCGGTTTTGCCTTCGAGTAACTTGGCCGCTTCGTCTTGATTTTTTGAGACCCATTGCGTGGTCAAATTCAACTCATTCACCACAGCTTGCAGCACTTTTGGATTTTCCTGAGCAAATTTACGATCGGCCAAATAGAACTGGTAGTTCTTCACCAAGTTTTCGCCATTGGCAATGCTGCGAGCATTAAGTTGATGCTCAGCGGCAGAAAGGAACGGGTCCCAAATTACCCATGCATCAACGGCACCTTTTTCAAAGGCAGCTCGTGCATCGGCAGGCGGTAAATACACGACATTGATGTCGCTAAATTTAAGCTGATTGGCTTCCAACAGCTTGAGCAACAGGTAATGCACGTTTGAGCCTTTGTTTAAGGCCACACGTTTACCTTTTAAGTCCTGAATACTGTGAATAGCCGAATCTTTTTGCACAATTAACGCTTCAGCTTTTGGAACTGCAGGTTGGTTGGCAATATAAACCAAATCGGTTTGAGCGGCTTGAGCAAAGATAGGCGGTGCTTCACCGACTTCACCAAATGACACGCTGCCCACATTGAGCCCTTCAAGCAGCTGTGGACCCGCAGGAAATTCCACCCATTTGATATTTACACCTTGGCTTTTTAAGGCTGTTTCTAAGGTTCCGCGTTCTTTTAAAATTGGCAATAAGCCATATTTTTGGAAGCCAATATTTAAGGTGACATTTTCATCAGCCTCTTTTTTGCCACAGCCCGACATCATCATGGCACCCACAACCGCTGTAGACAGTACAAGTGTTTTTGTCCAAAGTTTTACTTTGTGAGTACGCATGTGTTGCTCCTATAAAGGTCTAAATTTGCAGAACTGTTGATTTATGAACACATAAGCTAAAGAGTTTTCTTTTTCGAAAAAAATAAGAAAACTTAAATTTAAAATCAGGAAAAAAGATAAATAAAAATCAGCAAAACTTATGAAAAATTATGATTTTAGAAAAACATATAATGTGTCAAAGTATTATTTTAAGTTATTGAAATTATTTATTTATTTGGGTTATTTAAATGGCAGATATGGTTATTCTGTGGCTTGCAAAGTGATTTGAGGGGGATAGCCAAGGGATTAGGCATAACCTTATGCAAAATAATGCTATTCAGCGCATAAAAAAAGCCACTTTAAAGTGACTTTTTACAAACCAATGAGTTTCTTTGGTAGTTGTATAAGGCCTGACGGGCATTCGGTAAGTCATCGACACTGACTTGTTCAAAACCTTGTTCAAGGAACCAATGCGCTGTCCGTGTGGTCAAAATAAACAATTGTTCAATACCTAAATCTCGCGCTTTTTCTTCTAAATAATGCAAAATTTGGCTACCGCGATTTGATTTTCGATACCCCGGATGCACAGCTACGCACGCGATTTCAGCAGAGCGTTTTTCATTCCCTGTGACAGGAATCGGGTATAACGCAGCGCAGGCCAAAATCGTACCGTCACGTTCAATCACTGCAAATTGTCCAATTTCATTTTCCAGACGTTCGCGTGAGCGATAAACCAAGATGCCTTCTTGTTCGAGAGGGCGTAAGAGATTGATTAAGCCGCCAACATCTTGAATATCGGCAGTACGCACTTCTTCATAATGCGCATCAGTGATCATGGTGCCAGAGCCGTCACGCGTGAACAATTCTTCGATCAATGCGCCATCATAGGCATAGGAAATGAGATGAACACGGTGTACGCCTTGAAGGGAAGCATCTTTGGCAACGCTTAAATGCAGGGCTATGTCGGGGTTAGAATCTTGATATTGCAAAATATGCTGATCAAGTTGATGAGGCGTAATTTCGCGTTGTAGCTGCCCATGTTCATTGTGCAAACCATGTTGTTTGCCCAAGAAAATCAACTTATCCGCTTTTAAGCTGATGGCGGTTTTGGTCGCAACTTCTTCAGCCAATAAATTAAACACTTCACCTGTCGTGGAATAACCTGTTGGCCCAAGCACCACAATATTTTGGCTCTCTAAATGACGTTGAATCGCATCGATATCGACGGAACGAACTTCACCAGACAGTTGAAAATCGATACCGTCACGAATGCCATACGGTTTTGCCGTGACCAAATTGCCTGAGACCACATCAATACGCGCGCCGTACATCGGTGAGTTGGCTAAACCCATAGACAGGAGGGCTTCAATTTGCAGACGAATGGAACCGACGGCATTCATCACCGCAGGTAAGGATTCGCGAGTGGTGATGCGACGGTGATGATGAAATGGTGTCTTGATGCCGCTGCTTTGTAAATTATGATTGATTTGCGGACGAGCACCATGCACCAAAATTAGACGAATACCAAGTGAGTGTAATAAGGCAATATCATGAATAATGTGTTGAAAATTTTCATGTTGCAGCGCTTCACCATCAAACATGATGACAAAGGTTTTGTTGCGATGCGCATTAATATAGGGTGCAGAATGACGGAACCAATGCACATACTGTAAGGTTGTGCTAGAAGATGGTTCAGTGATATTCGTTTGCATGCCTATGCCTGTTTATTCGCCCTGGTATGGATGATTCTAAACAAAAACAGATGACAGCGGAAAGCAAATATAAAAAAACACCTGAACAGTGTTCAGGTGTTGGGAAAGGGACTTAAGAGATCGTTGAATGATTAGCCATTCTTAATACGAATTATGCGATCAGTACGATCATTGACTAGCACGTAGTCACCATTGATTTTGTACCATTGTTGATAACGACCGGTGTTTGGTAAGCGGCGTGCTTCACGATCACTGACTTTGTAACGGCTTGAATCATAGACACGTGGCAAGCTTTGACCAACACGCCAATCGCGGCTTGGGTTTACGCGACGAGAGTCATTACGGTCGTAGCGATTATTGTCATAACGGTTGTTGTTATTCCAATTGCTCGGGCGGTGGTCATTGTCCCAACGGTTATCTTGGTGTTGGTATGACGGATGGTAGCGGCGGTCATCTTGACGATGGTCTGGCGCAGCAATCGCTGCTGTCGTTGCCATTAAAGCCGATACTGAAAGAACTAAAGTCGATACGATTTTGTTCATGGGACACCTCTATACATTTCTAATCTGTTTTTCGATGATTCAAAATTAGCGAGAAAGTTCAGAGAAAGCATGGGGGCAATATAGTTGAATTGTGAAATGTATGGAGGAAATTTGAAGGTGTGTAAATGACCTGAAAGCTAGGCAGCATCAGGCTTCGCGGTTAAATATTGAAAAAACCGCATAAAAAAAACCCAGAGTTGATCTGGGCTTTAAAAAAGTATGGCGAAATTTAATTCAAAATGGCTTACATACCTAAAATTTTCAGAATACTGTTACTGTCTGAGTTGACTAGTATGTAGTCATTATTGATTTTATACCACTGCTGATTACGCGATGGTTTAGGTAAGTTATGGTCTTTATAATCGACTTTATAACCATTACCACGATAATGCTGTGGCATCACATAGCCCGTTTGCCATTTATGTTGTTGCAAACGTTTGACTCCACGTTGTTCACGCATACGGCGTCGATCTTCAAGATCGTCATCGTCCTGATAACCACGGAAATCACGATCTTTTTTCATTTGACCATATGCATTGCCGCGTGGGCCATCAAAGCCACGTTCATCGTTCTTGAAGTGAGGCGCTGCAGACGTGATGCTGCTTGCTATTAAAGCACTGAAAGAAAGAGCCAAAATTGGCAAAATCTTTTTCATGTTCAACCCTCATGAGTAATTTATCTTCAATATCACTACTGTACGCATTAAATGCAGAGAAACTGTGAAGAAAGATGAATATTTCTTTAAATAAAACGAAGAGATTGCGGATATTATGCGATAAATTTGGCGCCGAGAACAATCTTTCCATCTTGAAAACGATGGCCCGATAAAGCGTGCTTTTATCCTTGCAATTCAGCTTTGATCAAATTTGAAGTCTATTGTAAGCACGATCAAAAATGCCCATCAAGTCTTGATGGGCAAATAGGGTAGAGATACTGGACTGAAAATGTTGAGTAAGCTCTGGTTTTAGTACCACTGCTCATTTAGGCATTGGAGGGAATAAATCGCTTGAGCCACAGATTCAGCTTGCTCGGCATCGTCCATTGCAGAGATCAAATTTTCAGTCAGTTGTAAGTTTTCAATGGAACGAATGGTTTCAATTTTACGTGTTTGATCAGCCATTTGGGTCTCCTTGCCGTCGGTCTATGTCATGCCCAGCAGTCTATGCTTTTATATTTAATATGAAAAACCGAATATTATTATAAAAATAATTTAAAAATACGATTAGTGGCAAGTTGGGTGATCCAGCTGTCTGTTGATCGAAGTTTGTAAAATTTCAAGGTTAAAAAAAGGGCATCAAATGGCCCTTTTTAGTTCTGAATGTGTCACTTAGAACACACTTAGTATGCGTATTTCAGATCGGTATAGTCCGTTAATGATTTTTGAATATGAGCTTGAATAAATTCATTAATATCTTCAGGTGTCATTGCTGCACCTTGTTTGGTAATCACATGCTCAAACGGTGCTTGATCTTGCGCAATGATGCGATAAACAAAGTTAGTGATCACTTGAAAGCCTGCTTCTTGCTTTTGAATGCAAGTGATATAGAAATAGGCATGCTCAAAGTTTAAGTCAGTATGCGAAAAAATAAATTGTTCAAATAATTTTGCATTTTGACCGACATCTAATCCTTTTAAATCGTCCACGATACTCGGGTCGAATTTCATCCCATATTTTGCTGAAATCGGTTGACCATCGACCAGTAGGTTAACCATGCCATCCTCAGTTGGAGTCACTGTAATATTGCTAAAGTCAGACATGTATCAATCCAATGTTTTTAAAGAATGCCCCAAGTATCGGCAAATTTGCTAAAAACTCAAGTCGACTTTCGCGTGGTCACTGCAAAATCAGTCGGTTAATGATGCGTTGTAAAGATTCAAGACATAAAAAAAGGAAGCTCGCGCTTCCTTTTTTAAATTGGCTTTCAGCTTATTCATCTTGGGCATCTATGCTGGCACCGGTTAAATGCAAGCTGTCGTCACCCATTAAATATAAATATGCAGGCATGATGCTTTCAGGCGTAGGCAAAGTTTTTGGATCTTCGTCTGGATACGCCTTTGCACGCATGGCAGTACGTGTTGCCCCTGGGTTAATGCAGTTGAAGCGAATATTCGGATGTACATTTTCTTTAGCGAACAATGTGCTTACGGCTTCAATGGCAATTTTTGAAACCGAGTACGCGCCCCAACGTTCACGGGCTTCACGCCCCACACCTGAACTGGCAAAGACCACTGAGGCATGCTCAGATTTTTGCAGTAGGGGCATCAGCTCTTGAGTCAGTACAAAGGGCGCACGAAGGTTCACCGCCATGACATCATCCCAAACATCCACAGGATAATGTTCTAGTTCAGTTCGCTCACCCAAAATCCCGGCATTATGCAAAATGCCGTCTAGGCGACCAAATTGCTTTTCTAAGGTGTCGACCAATAGCTCATAGTCACGAGGAGAGGCACTAGACAGTTGTAGCGGTAAAATCGCCGGTTGGGGGGCACCCAATCCTTCAATTTCATCGTAAATCACTTCTAGTTTATTCAGTGTGCGTCCATGTAAAACCACGGTTGCGCCATGTAAGGCATAGCTGAGGGCAGCCGCACGGCCAATACCATCGCCCGCACCTGTAATCAGGATAATGCGATCTTTGAGCAGATCGGGGCGAGGTTGATATTCTGAATATTTCATCCGTACCTCCTCGTTTTATTGTGTTGTGTTCTATCGTTATAAAGTCGCTGTGTTTAGCGTTTTCGGTTTGATAACCAAATCATGAATGACTTCATGCAATTCAGCAACAGTCTTCACTATACAATCTGCATGCCAAGCTGTTAAGTCATCTTTGTGTTGTAAAGGTAAATAGCCATAAGCCGCAAGAATTGTGTACATCTGCGCATTACGACCGGCATCGATATCACGTGGATGATCACCGACATAGATACAGTCTTGAGCATCTAGATGAATGTGCTTGGCTGCTAAATACATCGGCTCTGGGTCTGGCTTGGTTTTACTGACATCGTCTGGGCAAACCAATACCGAGCAGCGCTCAATCAAATTCAACGCTTGGAGCAACGCTTCACTGAGTGAACGCGGCTTATTGGTGACAATGCCCCACGGAATTTGATGTTGTTCTAACTCTGCGAGTAGTGGATACATGCCTTCAAACAGATCGGTATCAACTGCAATATCAGCACCATACAGATCTAGAAAGCGTTGACGATGTGCCAGAAAGACAGGATCTTCAACGTCTAACTCTGGATAGACCAGTTTGACCATCGCACGCGCGCCTTCAGATACTTGTACACGAATGTCTTCTGCACTGACCACCGCAATGCCTTTGTCACGGCACATGTCTTGAATAATACGAATAAAATTAGCCGCGGTATCAATCAGTGTACCGTCAAGATCAAAGAGTACAGCTTTCATTAGGCTTCTTTCACCGTATGAACCATGTAGTTCACATCCACATTCGGTGCGAGCCAATAGCGTTTGGTGATCGGGTTATAATGTAAACCTGTCATATCTTTGAGTTTTAACTCGGCTTGACGAATATCATGAGCTAATTCTGAAGGTTTAATAAACTTTGAATAATCATGAGTGCCTTTCGCCAACATGCGTAAAACATATTCCGCACCAATAATCGCAAACAAATAGGCTTTAGGATTACGGTTAATGGTCGAGAAGAATACATGACCACCCGGTTTTACCAGTTTTTGACACGCTAAAATAATTGATGCTGGATCAGGTACATGTTCGAGCATTTCCATACAGGTAACGACGTCATATTGACCTGCTTGTTCTTCTGCCAATTGCTCTACAGGCACTTGGCGATATTCAATATTTTGCACATTTTCTTGTTCGGCATGTAGGCGTGCAACATTTAATGGCGCTTCGCCCATGTCGATACCCAATACTTGCGCACCGCGACGTGCCATGCTTTCAGCTAAAATACCGCCGCCACAGCCCACATCTAATACTTTCTTGCCAGTGATACCATTTGAATGCTCATCAATCCAGTTCAAACGCAGAGGATTAATCATGTGCAAAGGGCGGAACTCAGAATGCTGATCCCACCATATGGCTGCGAAAGCTTCAAATTTGGCAATTTCTTGTGGATCAACATTCAATTGCGACATCGGTTGCACCTCAATCAAGTCTTTATATTTTAGAAAAAAGTTTATGGGAGTTAGTGTAGCGCGTCCTGAAAAAAAAGCGATAAAAGCCTTAAAAAAGTTCACAGAATGAAAACGAAATCGACAGATTTGATTTATAGTGTTGCCATAAACTAATCATAATGATTTTGAGGACGATAAGTTCAATGAAAAAATTCCTTTTAGGCACGATTACAACAGCTATTTTGGCTTTTTCTGGCAGTGCGATGGCAGCGCAATTTGTCGCGGGGACTGATTACACAGTTATTCCAAAACCGATTAAAGTCGAACGTCCGGGTAAAATCGAAGTCCGTGAGTTCTTTTGGTATGGCTGCCCACATTGTTTTACATTAGAACCGCATATGCAAACGTGGTTAAAGCAATTGCCTAAAGATGTACGTTTTGTCCGTACACCTGCAGCAATGAATCCACTTTGGGAACAAGGCGCGCGTGCTTACTATGCATCGGAAGCACTGGGTGTTCGTCAAAAAGCACATTTACAATTGTTCCATGACATTCATGTGGGTCAAAAAAATATCTTAGAACAAGGCGCATTTGCTAAGTTCTACACCCGTTATGGTGTTCCTGAAGCGAAATTTAACAGCACATTTAAATCATTTGCTGTGTCTTCAAAAATTGCTCAAGCGAAAAGCTTAGCGGCTCAATATCAATTGAGCGGCGTGCCTGCGATTACCGTCAATGGTAAATACATCGTACAAGGTGAAGATGCACGTACCGTTGAAATCGTGAAATTCCTTGTTGATAAAGAACGTAAAGCGAAATAACAGATGTTTTGAAAAAGCCGCACTCGATGCGGCTTTTTTTATGACGGTACATTTTGCGTTTTAGGTCGATAAATTTTGCGGATCAGCGATTTGAGCCAAAGATCGATCCCAATGCAAGATGCCACGAAATAAGAGCTGAACTTGGGTCTGAGCTTGGCGGCGAAATTGTTGTAGCGCATCCGTACGTTGTGGAAGCTCAACATGTCGATGTAAGTCAATCCACTGCATTGCCCAACTCAAGGCCAATTCAAACAAAATTTGTCCCAATACTTTGAGGTCTTGTTCGGATTGAATATGTTGAGTCGCTTCAACTTGAGCCAGTGCGTGGGCCAAATCGGTACTGAGAAAATTAAACTCACGTGTAATGGCTTGTCTTAAGGAAGCTGAACCACCCCAACGCTCTGCAATGAGAAACATCCATGCCTCAGGAAATTGCTCAACGGCATGAAATAAATAATCCAGACTCTGTCGTGTGCGTGCATCTGGCGCTTGAAAGCATTGCTGACTCAGTTGATTGAGGACATTGCGAAGGTGCAGGGCCATTTGGTCGACCAGCTCCAAGCCGAGCTCGTCCATGTCCTGAAAATGGCGATAAAACGCAGCAGGAACCAAGCCGACATGACGGGAAATTTCGCGTAAGCTCAGACTACTGAAAGAACGGCCCGTAGTACTTAATGCAAGCGCTGCATCAAGGATGGCTTTACGACTTTGTTGCTTACGTTCTTCCCGTATCGACATGCAATTCGTCCTGAATTTTGCGTGGCTTCAGTCTAACAAATTTCCTGATGTCGTACGATGGGCCTATCAAAACTTGGATGAATGGATTTTGTAAATGCACACGAATGCGTCCCGAATCTGGCTGTACCTTCTGTTATAATGTGCCGCAATCAATTTTGTCAGATTAAGGACTCATTATGCGTATCGACCAACGAGCATTAGATCAATTACGTGAAGTAAAAATTACCCGTAACTACACACGTTATGCGGAAGGTTCTGTATTGGTTGAATTTGGTCATACAAAAGTTCTTTGTACTGCAAGTGTCGACAACTCAGTGCCGCGTTTCCTTAAAGGAAAAGGTCAGGGTTGGGTGACTGCTGAATATGGCATGTTACCTCGTTCAACACATACACGTACTGACCGTGAAGCGGCACGTGGTAAACAAAGCGGTCGTACTCAAGAAATCCAACGTTTGATCGGTCGTAGCTTACGTGCGATGGTCGATTTGAAAAAATTGGGTGAAAATACCATCAGCATCGACTGTGATGTGATTCAGGCAGATGGCGGTACACGTACAGCATCAATCACAGGTGCAGCAGTTGCCTTGGTCGATGCAATGAATGTCTTGCTTGAAAATAAAAAAATTAAACAAGATCCATTAAAAGGTTTAGTTGCTGCGATTTCTGTAGGGATGTATCAAGACGAAGCATTACTTGATCTTTGCTATGAAGAAGATTCAAGCTGCCAAACAGACATGAACGTAGTGATGACACAAGCTGGTGAGTTCATTGAACTTCAAGGTACAGCAGAAGACAAACCATTTACACGTACACAGTGTAATGAAATGCTTGAACTTGCTGAAAAAGGCATTCAAGAATTGATCAAAAAACAACAAGAAGCTTTAGGCTGGTAAGTTGTTTGATTCAGTTCAAACTGAATAAAGAACGCATCTTCGGATGCGTTCTTTTATGCGTTGAATATAGAAAATCCAACACGAATCGGCTATTCAGTAGCGTGTCTTTGACTCAAATTAATAGGATCAGGATGCTTTGAAGGACTAAATATGAAAAATTGGATGATGTATTTTTCTTTGTTCAGCGTATTGTTGATCAGTGGTTGTGATTTTTTTGGGAATCAGGATCAAGAGCGTGAAGGTGGTCGTTTTTCTGAACAAAGTGAAAACTCAAAAGATCAGGGCGATGATCAAGATGAGCGCGAGCAGCATGAAGACGATGCGGAGCATGAAAAGGACTCCGAGCATGAAGATGAAGCTCGACGAAGTTCAAAACAACAGCAAGATGATGATTAAGTCATGCTAGATCTTAAGCATCAAAAAGGGTGCTACAGCACCCTTTATTTATGTTTAGAGTAAGTCTAGAGCGTTAGGCATTAAAGCGCATCGATAAATCAATCGCTGTGACATCTTTGGTGAGTACACCCATCGAAATATAATCGACCCCTGTCGTTGCCACTTCACGTAAGTTTGCAATGGTGATATTGCCTGAGGCTTCAAGTTTGCAGCGACCATTCACGTGTTTGACAGCATCAATCATTTGTTGCTGACTAAAGTTATCCAACATCACAATATCCGCACCTGCTTCCAATGCTTGGTTGAGTTCATCCCAAGTTTCGACTTCAACTTCCACAGGTTTGCCCGGTGCAATCTGGTGTGCTTTGGCAATCGCTTGTTGGATGCCACCTGCTGCCATGATGTGATTTTCTTTAATTAAAAACGCATCAAATAAACCTAAGCGATGGTTTTGACCACCTCCGACAGCAACTGCATATTTTTGTGCAATACGTAGGCCTGGTAAGGTTTTACGGGTATCGAGTAAACGAGTATTCAAACCTTCAAGCTGCTGGACATAGGCAGCAGTTTTAGTCGCTACTGCAGATAATGTTTGTATAAAATTTAAGGCTGGACGCTCAACCGTGAGTAAACTACGCGCAGAACCTGCGAGTTTTAAAAAGGCTTCGCCTGCGGCAACACGGTCACCATCATGTTTCAACCAAGTGACTTGGACAGCGGCATCATAAGCCTGAATGAGCGCATTGACCCAAGGCTGACCTGCCAAGATCATCTCTTCACGGCTGATAATCGTTGCAGTGGCTTGTTCATCTTCTGGAGTTAATAGGGCAGTAATATCGCCTTCGCCAATATCTTCTTGTAGTGCGTGTTGAATATTGATTTGGATTGATTGTTCAAGCAAAGATTGCGATATGCTCATAAGAAGTTCCGTATCTTTTTTAACCCAGGAAAATGTGCGCGCTATATTAGCATTGTTCATGAAAAATGAGCGATTTTTAACAGCAATCACAAACATGAATTGAGAAATATCAGTGAAAGTTTTAGCATGAATGCCTTTAGGCTCTGATCTAAAATTCACGAGCAATTCAGACTCAGGATCACTTTATGTCACAAGCAACAACATTTCAGGTGCAGGATGGGCAATTGCTAGGTGCGCGTCAAATTCCATCACCGAATTTTAACCAGCGTCCTGAAGATACCGAAATTCAGCTTGTCGTCATTCATAATATTAGTTTGCCACCTTCTCAGTTTGGAGGTGGTTATATCGAACAATTTTTCCAAAATCAGTTGGATTGGTCGAAACATCCTTATTTTCAAACCATTGAAGGGATGCAGGTATCGACACATTTATTGATCCTGCGCACAGGCGAAGTTCTACAGTTTGTCAATTTTAATGATCGAGCTTGGCATGCAGGTCGCTCAACCTATTTAGCACAAAAAGAATGTAATGATTATTCGATAGGCATCGAACTCGAAGGAAGTGATGATTTACCTTTTGAAGCTGCACAATATGCCGTGCTGACCGAGGTCGTGGCGTGTTTACAACAGGCTTATCCTAAAATTCAACAACATATCGCCGGACACTCAGATATTGCACCGGGACGTAAAACTGATCCGGGTCCATTTTTTGAGTGGAACGCTTTTCGTCAACAGCTACATCATTTTAAAAACAAATAAACAATACATACTGCGTTTAATAAACCAATGAAATTCCTTGACGAGTTTCATTACAATAGGCGCACTTTCAAAAGTGAGAAATACCGATGGCGCTTTGGCGTTCGACAGTCATTGTCAGTGCAATGACTATGTTGTCCCGTGTATTGGGACTGGTACGGGATATTGTCCTGTTAAATGTATTTGGTGCAGGTAAAGACTTCGATACCTTCGTGGTTGCCTTTCGTATTCCTAACTTTTTTAGGCGTTTATTCGCAGAAGGGGCATTTTCACAAGCCTTTATTCCTGTATTGACTGAATATAAAACCAGTCGAACCCATGCCGAAGTCCAGATTCTGATTAGCCGTGTTTTTGGCTGTTTAGGTCTGGTGATGACTAGTTTGACGTTCATCGCAATGGTGGCGGCACCCGCGATTATTTATATCTATGCACCGGGTTTCCATGGTGATGCAGACAAATTTGCGTTAGCTACCGATATGTTCCGCCTAACGATTCCTTACTTATTGTTTATGTCCTTAACGGCATTTGCCAGCAGTATTTTGAACAGTTATGGCTCATTCAGTACACCTGCGTTCGCTCCAGTGTTACTCAATGTCGCGATGATTGCCGGTGCGCTGTGGTTAACCCCTTATATGGCTGAGCCAATTATGGCTTTGGGTTGGTCTGTTGTCGCGGCAGGATTCTTGCAATTGGCGATTCAGATTCCAGAGCTGTGGCGTAAAAAATTACTGATTCCACCCAAAGTAGACTTCAAACACGAAGGTGTTGATCGGATCATGAAGTTGATGCTGCCAGCACTGTTTGGTGTCTCAGTGACGCAGATCAACCTGCTGTTGAACACCATTTGGGCGTCTTTCATGCAAGATGGTTCAGTATCATGGCTGTATAGTGCTGAACGTATGACCGAGCTACCTTTAGGTTTGATTGGGGTAGCTATTGGTACCGTGATTTTACCGTCATTGTCTGCACGCCATGCTGAACAAGATCAGGACAAATTCCGCCGTATGATTGATTGGGCAGCTAAGGTCATTATCTTGGTGGGTGTGCCTGCCAGTATTGCGCTTTTCATGCTCTCTACACCTATTATTCAGGCCTTATTTGAACGTGGTCAATTTAGCTTTGAAGATACACAGATGACCGCATTGGCATTGCAATGTATGAGTGCCGGTGTGATTTCATTCATGCTCATTAAAGTGTTTGCACCAGGGTTTTATGCGCAACAAGATACCAAAACTCCAGTACGTGTAGGTTTAATGGCGGTCGCAGCGAATGCCATTCTTAATGTGGTGTTTATTGGATTCTTTAAACTGATTGATTGGCATGCTGAGCATATGGCCTTGGCATTGGCATCCTCTGGTTCCGCATTAGTGAATGCAGGGATGCTGTATTTTTATTTACATAAGCGCAATATTTTTCGCTTTGGTGCACATTGGAAAAAGTTGGTGATTCAGTTTGCGATAGCCAATGCTGTGATGATTGCTGCACTGTGGTACGGCTTAACATGGTACAACGGTGATGTGTCTGCGTGGATGCGTGTCGCGGAAGTGATCATCTTATGTGTGATAGGTGTTGCTGCTTATGGTATTGCCTTAATTGCAACAGGCTTTAGACCACGTCATTTAAAACCATAAAGCTAAAACCATACAACATAGTAAGTTTACTTGGATGAAAAAAAAATAAGAGCCCATAGGCTCTTATTTCTTTTCATTGACGCTCAAGATGATAAAAACCTACGTTTCTTATCCATGAGTCTAAGGGGGTAATTTGTAGTTTAAAACGACATACAATCCGTCGTCTAAACTTTTCCTCGAGAGAGGAAACCAACAATTGCGAGAATAACTGCAATAACCAAAAGAATAACAGCAAAGTCTTTGGATAAGCCTGCCACACCACCAAAACCTAGCAGACTCGCAATCAATGCAATTACAGCGAAAATAATAGCCCAGCGGAACATAGTTTTATCTCCATGTGATTTTTTATTCTGTATGCTCATTATAAGAGGCTAAAAAAACCTACTCTGTAGTCTTTTGTTTATTTAATGTTCAATATTCGGTAACTTAAACAAGGAATTAATGTGCAGGTTCAGTTAATATGCCTGCCACCTTTGTTGCGAGCGAGAAGATGACCGATACTCTACGCCCACATTTTTGGAAAAAGCATCCTTTGACTGAACTCAACCATTTGGAGTGGGAGTCACTCTGTGATGGTTGCGGGCTTTGCTGTTTAATTAAGCTTGAAGATGAAGATACTCATGAGGTTGCCTACACCAAAGTGGCATGCAAACTTTTAGATTGTGAAAAGGCATCTTGCTCCGATTATCCAAATCGTCAATCACATGTTCCAGACTGTATACAGCTGACGCCACATCAGATTCACCAATTTCATTGGCTACCACCGAGCTGTGCTTATCGTAGAATTTCTGAAGGTAAAGATTTACCACGTTGGCATCATCTCGTGACGGGAAATCGTGACAGTATTTTGAAGGCACGAAAGTCTGCCGCAGGGCGTTGCATCAGTGAAGAAGACGTCAACCCTAATGATATTGAAGATTATATTGTACGTTGGGTACGCTAAAGGACACAGATACGCTCTATCTTGGATCTAGAGTTGATCTTGTATCATAGTCAGAAAGTCTTGTTCTGACAGAACCTGAAAACCGTGCTGTTTGAGGAGTGCTGTGGTTACTCCATAGCCTTCAATTTTCGTACGGGTAAAGCTACCGTCATAAATATAATGGCTGCCGCAAGACGGGCTGCGATCTTTCAAGACAACAACATCAACTTTGTGTAATTGGGCCAATTCTAACATTCGTTGAGCACCTGCAATAAATTCAGCACTGACATCTGTCCCCAAAACATCTTTAACTTGAGCTGTACCATTGAGCACATCAGTGGCTTGACCATTTTGAATTTCTGCAGGAAAACGTGGACAGCTCAGGCCGCCCATCATTTCTGGGCAGGCCGTAATGACTTGGTGAGTCTGCATCAGTTGGCAAATCGCTTGTTGTGTATTTGATTTTGCATCATAACGAACGGGTTGGCCTGCCAGACAGGCACTGACTAAATACTTCAGTGTCATCGTGTCTTGCTCCACAAGTTTTAGTGACTCAAAAGTTCCATCGCATGGTCATAACTGAGCGGGCGATAAAAGTAAAAACCTTGTCCAGTATGACAATTACATTCTTTTAAGGTATCGACCTGTTCAGGTTTCTCTATACCTTCGACCAGTATATTCAGGGAAACACTGGCACCAATTTGGGTAATCGCTTTGACAATGGCCAGTGCTGAACAGTCGGTATGCATGCGTTCCACAAAATTACGGTCGATTTTAATACAGTCGACAGGGTAGTTACTTAGACGTGTTAATGATGAATGACCTGTACCAAAATCATCTAAAGAAATGTGGATGCCATGGTCTTTCAATAAATTGAGGGCGCGAATCACATAATTTGAGCCACGTTCCGACAGGCTTTGCTCGGTAATTTCGACTTCAATAATGTCCGGTGAAATACCAAACTGCTTTAAGCGATTCAGTAGTTTTTCCGCATAATCATCACGTAAAAATTCGACAGGTGCAGCATTTATTGAAATCGGTAGCGGTTGTAGTCCGAGTTCAATCCATTTTTGAATATCTTGAAAGATTTTAATTTGCATCGTTTCACTAATGCGTGAAGCCAATTCATAATCTTGAAATGCAGCAAAAATTTGAGAAGGTAATTGTAATTGTTGGTCTTTATCGTACCAACGCAGCAAAGCTTCAAAGCCGACCACTTGACTGTCAGAAAGGCGAACTTTGGGTTGATAAAACGGAATAATTTGATTGGACTTAATCAGGCTGCGCGCTAGCGTTAATTGACGAGTGGTATTTTCAAGGATTTTGAACATGGTGTGGTTGAACATTCGCACCCCACCACGACCACTGCCTTTTAAATCATTCAGTGCAATATCTGCGCATTTAAGTAAATTCGAGGAATTTTGTGCATCGCGTGGGTAGATCGCGCAGCCAATACTCATACCTATATTGATGCTTTGTCCATTATAGAAAATCGGCATATCCATTTGCTGACAGGCGATGCTGGCAATATCTGTTAATTGTTGTTGCGATTTTAAGTTAGGAATAGAAATGGCAAATTCATCGCCACCTAAGCGTGAAACCACGATATTTGCATCAAAACAGTGCTGAAAACGCTGTCCAAGGGTATGCAGTAAATGATCTCCGGCACTATGCCCTAAGGTGTCATTAATATGCTTAAAATAATCCAGATCGATCAATAACAAACCCAGTTGTTGCTGATGTTCTCGTGCCACTCTTAAGTGACTTTTAAAGACTCGACTAAACGCACGGCGGTTTAATAAACCTGTTAAATCATCCTGTTCAATGATCCGTTGGAGTTTATTTTCCGCCAGTCGCTGTACCGTAATATCACGGGAGACACAGAGAATTTCTTTGACTTGACCATATTCATTGAATACTGGGCTGAGCATGTTATCCCAATAAGCCATGGGTTCATCGGCCACTTGGCTCATGCCGACAAAGCGAGAAGTTTTTCCTTGTTTGGCTTCTGCAAAAGCATTCAGACACGCGTCGCGGACTTCTTCAGGCAATAATTTGTGCCATGACATACCAAACTCAGTTTCAGTCGGCGACACACCGAGAGCTAAGCAACCAGCGCGGTTCATATGCAGAATATGACCGTCTAGGCTTAATAATTTAATACAGTCGACACTGGCATCTAACATTTGATTACGGCTGTCGAGTTTTTCTCGTAATTCTGCACATTGGGTATGTTGTAATTGTATATTCTTGGCTTGAGGCATTTGTTGAAATGAATATATAGATAGATCAATGCCTTGTTGAACTTGAGGTATTTGCTTTTGCTTTAATGATTGCTTCATACAATCTGTCCAATTGGGTCAGGCAAGCTAAAAATGGGATATCTAGCCGATCATACTTTAATTTGATCGATAAGGGATAAGATCTCTTGTTACATTATAGTTAACATTCGCCTAAGGATTTTTACATGCAAGATACTTAAATAACGACATCAAACCAGCCTCTTAAATTGAATATCGAATAAAGCAAAGATTCTGCCAAGGCAGTGTTAGAATAGAAAAAACGTCCCCAATTGCCGGAAACGAAATAATAAGATGTCAGACAGCCAAATTCCTCTTCCTGAACGCATGCGTCCTCATGATTTATCTCAAATTATTGGACAAGATCACCTTCTGGGTGAAGATGCACCGTTACGCCAGATGATTGACCAAGGGCATTTGCCATCGATTATTTTTTGGGGACCTCCAGGTGTAGGTAAAACCACGATTGCGTTGTTGTTGGCGCAGGCTGTTGACCGACCATTTATTAGTTTATCTGCGCTCAATACTGGGGTGAAAGAGTTACGTGAAATCATCGCCGATGGTGGAGATTTATTGACACCTGTGGTGTTTATTGATGAAATTCATCGTTTTAATAAGTCACAACAAGATGCATTACTGAATGCAGTTGAAAAGGGCAAAATTACCCTGATTGGTGCAACCACAGAAAACCCTTCATTTGAAGTTAATAATGCCTTATTGTCCCGTTGTCAGGTGTATACCTTAAATGCTCTGGATAATGATGCAATTCAGCGCTTACTGGATCAAGCCATTCACCAAGATTCGTTTTTAAAAGAGCGTTATATTCAAATCGAAGAATATGAAGCTTTATTTCAATTTGCCGCAGGTGACGCTCGTAAAGCATTAAATCTTTTAGATTTAATCGCCAGTACGTTTGAGCCAGACTTAGAGAATATCATTAACAATGCGGTGGTAGTCAAAGTTGCGCAGCAAAATATTGCACGCTATGACAAATCGGGCGAACAGCATTATGATCTAGTTTCGGCTTTTATTAAGTCGATTCGAGGCAGTGATCCAGATGCCGCTTTGTATTGGATGGCACGTATGCTCAAAGGTGGTGAAGACCCCGTCTTTATTGCACGTCGTATGTTGATTGCGGCATCTGAAGATATTGGCAACTCAAATCCAAATGCTTTACTGTTGGCTGGAGAATGTTTCCGATCTGTGCAGGCAATTGGTATGCCTGAATGTCGAATCATTTTGGGGCAATGTGCGGTGTATTTGGCAACCAGTGCTAAAAGTAACAGTACTTATTTGGCCATCAACAAAGCCTTAGATTTGGCAGAAAAAACCTCGAATCTACCTGTGCCACTACATTTGAGAAATGCACCAACCAAATTGATGAAAGAGCAAGGCTATGGCGTGGACTATTTATATCCACATAATTATCCTGAGCATTTTGTCATGCAGGATTATATGCCGCCTGAACTGAAAGGCACTAAGCTGTATGAGTCTGCACGTAATAAACGTGAAGTTGAAGGTGAGCGTTTGCAGCAACGACGTTGGATGCAACAACAGCAACAATGATTTGAATGATCATAATGGCAAGGCGCTTCGGCGCCCTTTTTTATGTCTATTTCATGCAAAAAAAAGCCCAACTCAAGGCGAGCTGGGCTGAAAAAATAGGATGTCTTTGGGGGAGATACATCCTAGAGGGTAGATGGAAAATCTGGTCGGCATACACATTGGAGAAGTATAGATCCTGGTGCTGCTTGATATGTAGCTATCTTAGTGTGAACGTGGGTAAATGTGAAACAGAGGATTTTTATCGTTAACATTTGTTTTTTCGATCATAGATTAATCGAGTAATATTTCATTAAAAAACCGAGCTAAAGAGCTCGGTTTTTTACATCGATGAACGACTTAGATATCAGAAAGGTCGATACCTAAACGTGCAGCAACTTCTTCATAAGCTTCAACTACACCGCCTAAACCTTGACGGAAACGGTCTTTGTCGAGTTTTTTCTTAGTGTCTTTGTCCCATAGACGGCAGCCGTCTGGAGAGAATTCGTCACCCAGTACGATACGGTCGTGGAACACACCAAATTCAAGTTTAAAGTCAACAAGCAGCATGTTGCCTGCATCGAATAGACCTTTAAGTACTTCGTTTACTTTATAAGTCAATTCTTTCATTTGAGCGAGTTGTTCTGCAGTCGCCCAACCTAATGCAATCGCTTGTGATTCATTCACCATTGGGTCGCCTAACGCATCGTCTTTGAAGAACAATTCGAAAGTTGGCGGAGTAAGTTCTTTACCTTCTTCAACGCCTAAACGACGGCAAAGTGAACCTGCTGCATAGTTACGGATTACGCACTCTACAGGAACCATAGTCAATTTTTTCACTAAAACTTCAGTTGGAGAAAGAAGTTTTTCGAAATGAGTTTCTATACCAGCCGCAGCCAATTTTTCCATGATAAAGGCGTTAAAACGGTTGTTCACCTTACCTTTGCGATCCAGTTGTTCAATTTTTTCACCGTTGAATGCAGAAGCATCGTCACGGAAAACTAGGATGAGGTGGTCAGAACTATCTGTTTCATAAACAGATTTCGCTTTACCAGTATAGAGCAAGGTTTGTTTTAACATGAGGGAACCTTTTTCGAGAAAAAATGCCTAGTACGACTAGGCTGGCCAATTTTGGTAAATCTGAGCTAACAGATCTGCAGCTTTTTCTTTGTCTGCAAAACTGTTATCGGCATTGAACACAGCGATGTTATTGCTTGAACCTACAGAAGAAAGTCTTAAAACATAGGTCTGTTGATCGACCTTGACGGTTACTTCGTAACGGTTTTTGCTCTGACCAACAATGGTATGGTTAAGGCTGCTGAGGGTAGCAAGTGTGTATTGCCAAATTGTAGCAGAATTTCCTTCAACTTTGATCAGTGGATTTTGATTTCCATCCACCAATAGTTGAGGGCGGCTAATATTTGTACTGTCTGTTGAGGAATCTGCAACGACATTATTTTTTTCCGCGGCTGGACGCGGAAGGGCATAGCGATTGCCGCGCTTATTTTCAAGCTTTGGTGCATGCTCAATTGCTAGTGGGTCAACAGATGGAGCAGGATACAAAGGCGTTGCAGGACGAACCATCGACCCTTCAGGGTATTTCAGTGGTTCAACATCTGTGGTTTGTTTATAGTCCAGTGTGCCATTATTAAAGGCAAGTGAACTACAACCGGCTAATGTAAACACTGAAAGTGCCAGGCTAAGTCCTAAACGTAATTGCATGATGTTTGCTCTTCTTTATTTGATAACGCCCGCAGTGATGAGTGCTTCACGAAGCGGAGTGCGATATTGTTCTGCAAGGGGTGTTAATGGTAAGCGAATGCCTGTTTCAATCAGGTTCATCTCATGAAGTGCCCATTTCACAGGAATTGGGTTCGATTCGCAAAATAAAATTTGATGTAAATTTGCAACAGTATTGTTTTGTTGCTCGGCTTGGACTGCGTCACCCGCCAAAGCGCTTGCACACACTTCGCTCATTTCTTTTGGCGCCACGTTCGCAGTAACCGAAATGTTGCCCTTAGCACCTAAACCCATTAACTGATAAGCCGTTGCATCATCACCTGAGTACACCACCATATCTTTGCCTTTAAGGCCTTCAATGAGTTCTTGACCACGAGGAACATCGCCAGTGGCGTCTTTAATGCCCACGATTTGTGGAATATCAGCAAGACGGATCACGGTGTCGTTGTGCATGTCTACACCGGTTCGGCCAGGTACATTGTATAAAATTTGAGGTAAATCAACAGCTTCAGCAATCGCTTTGTAGTGTTGATACAGGCCTTCTTGGGTAGGTTTGTTATAGTATGGTGTAACTAATAATGCCGCATCTGCACCTAACTCTTTGGCTTCTTTGGTGAGTTCAATCGCTTCGTGGGTTGAGTTTGCACCTGTGCCGGCAATAATTGGAATGCGTTTGTTCGCCACACGGATGATTTCTTTGATCACCTGAGTGTGTTCGGCCATGCTCAAGGTAGAAGCTTCACCTGTAGTCCCTACAGCAACAATACTATTGGTGCCTTGCTTTATATGCCACTCAACCAGCTTCTCGAGGCTCTTCCAATCTACGCTGCCATCTTCAAACATTGGGGTGACGATTGCGACAATTGAACCTTGAATGGTCTGAGCTTGCTGAGTCATTTTGAAAAGCTATCCTATTTGTCCATCCGACAAGATGAAATATTGATTTCTGGATGGTTTCGAATTTTGATTTGTAGCATGTTCATTGGGCTATACCCAAATTGAATAATGCTTACGCAAATTATGACTGATCAAACGCATAAGAACAATATGCTTTGGTCAAAGCCATAAAATTCTTTATACAAATCAAACTTAAAACAATCAAGTGTAAAATAGCGGTTTTTTTGCAGCCTGAAAATTGTTCAGCAGGGGCTGAATCTTGAAAATGTTTTATTCAATCGAGAGGGTTGGCATGGTTGATGGGATTGATTAAATCATCAGCAAAAGGTTGATCTATGTGTATTCCGTGCTTTTTAATCAGAATTTAAGATTAAATAACAATGACTAAAGATTTAAAAACTATATCAATTCGCTCGGGTTTTATTACAAATGATTGTTAAAAACTTGGGTAATAATCTTTTTTATATCTAATAGAAATAGACATGTTTTTATGAGTGTTTAAAAAGATCGCTTGATTTGACTGTTCATTGCACGATTCATATTTTTTTATTTTAAATTTTTAATTGTTTTTACGACTTTGTGACTTAAAGCACAAAAACTATTACACCATGCACGTAATCCAATTTTGGACGAAAGGCTTCAACTTATTGGTAGTTATATCCTTTATAAGGCTCAGCGATGATGCGACTTAATTTGAACGCTGATGACAACAAGGATTCTCCAATGGAAAAGTCAGATAATAAGCATGCTATTGTCACGGTAGCAATCTGCTTCCTTATTGCCGTAATCGAAGGTCTGGATATTCAGGCTGCAGGTATTGCAGCAGCAGGGATTCGTGAATATTTCGGGCTGGATAGCTCGCAGCTAGGGGTGTTTTTTAGTGCCGGTATTTTAGGATTATTACCTGGTGCTTTGGTGGGTGGTCGGATTGCAGACCGAATGGGCCGTAAAAAAGTATTAATTTGGTCTACGGGGATGTTCGCCATCTTTACCTTATGTACGGTATGGGTAAATAGCTTCCATAGCTTACTCGCTGTACGTTTTCTTGCAGGTGCAGGTTTAGGTGCAGCAATGCCAATTTTAATTACCTTGGCATCTGAAGCGGTAACGCCACAAAATCGTGGTCGTGCAGTCGGTTTGATGTACTGTGGTATGCCTGTGGGTGCGGCAATCTTGTCATTAGTTGCAATGACGGACTTCGGTGCAAACTGGAAAAATATTTTCTATTTAGGCGGTTTATTACCGATTGTTGTGATTCCATTGATGATTTGGTTCCTGCCCGAATCGCGTGAATTCTTGAAAGCCAAAGATCAAGCGGTTCAAGCGACCGCCAATGGCGAAGTGCAACAAGGTGCTTTCAAAAACCTCTTTAACACAGAAAACCGTTTACGTACTTTCTCAATTTGGGTGAGCTACTTCTTCACCTTGATGGTGGTGTACATCATGTTGAGCTGGTTACCGTCGTTGTTCACCGAACTCGGTTTCACTCGTAAAGATGGTGCAACTGCGCAGTTCTACTTCATGGTGAGTGCAACCATTGGTACGATCATTTTAGGTATGTTGACTGATCGTTGGAAGAAAGCTTATGTGATCATTTTGATGTACGGCGGTATTTTGGCAGGTCTATTTGCGCTGAATGGTGCAGGTTCATTGACTCAAATGTACATGGCGTCAGCTTTAGTCGGTGCATTTGTGATTGGTTGCCAAGGTGTATTGTATGCCTTCGGTGGTATCGTGTATCCGACACAGTTACGTGGTACGGGTGTTGGTGTAGCTTCAGCCGTTGGTCGTGTCGGTGCAATGTTAGGCCCTGCAATTGCGGGTCAGTTATTGGCAGCAGGTTTTGGTGCGGCAGGGGTGATTACCGCGGCAATTCCATGTATCGCAATCTCTGCAATATTTATGTTGTTATTGGTACGTCGTATTCCATCATAAGGAACATGCCATATCAAAAAAAGCCCGCATATTGCGGGCTTTTTTTATGGCGACAATAGAAGTCGCACTAATGCTTTAAGCCAAGATAAATAAACGTATTTGATGTAAAAATACAGCAGAATGAAAAAATAAAAAATCAACGTAGAGGGGCTATGTCAGCAAGAAAACGGGTCGCAATTTTTAAAGTTGATCAACGTGAATTCAGTTTGTATCTACATCAATACGAATTTATCTTGGAACTCAAACCTGTATTTCAAAGACATCTCCAACAGCCGAGACAAAATGCGTGGTTGGCCTTTGCCGATGAACCTACCCTAGAAGATGTTGCTGAAAATATTAATGCGTTTGAGGTCATGCAACAGACACGCCGCCATTTATTAAAATATATCTTTCAACATCAACCGCGCTATTTTTATTTTCATGCCTCGACTCGGCGAAAAGCCCGTATTTACCCACGCTTTGCACAGCGTTTGGTTGAGCATTTGCCCAAGTATCGGTATTGTCAGGAAGGACAGTCATTTTATTTTTATGCACAGGACTGAATACTAAGGCTTTTAAAATATGAGCGAATCAGTAGAGTCGCCGACAATGCATGACAACGGATGGAGAGATATGCAAAAGAATACAGCGCTGATTGTGGTCGATGTACAAAATGGTTTTACCCCAGGTGGTCAGTTGGCTGTTGCCAATGCCGATCAAATTATTCCAGGGATTAATCAACTGGGACAATACTTTGCGAATATTGTGCTGACTCAAGATTGGCATCCAGCCGACCATATTTCTTTTGCTGAAAATCATCCTGAGCATGCACCTTATGACAGCATAGAGCTGAATTATGGAACGCAAGTATTGTGGCCAACACATTGTGTACAAGGTACACAGGATGCCGAATTACATCCTGATTTAAATTTACCGACGGCGCAGCTGATAATCCGTAAAGGTTTTCATCAGCATATCGACAGCTACTCTGCTTTTATGGAAGCAGATCAGAAAACCTCAACAGGTTTGGCGGGCTATTTGCGCGAACGTGGTATTGATACGGTCTTTGTGGTGGGGATCGCCACGGATTTCTGTGTTGCATGGACGGCAATGGATGCGCGTAAGCTTGGTTTTGAAACTTTTGTGATTGCTGATTTGACCAAAGGGATCGATTTACAGGGTTCGCTTCAGCATGCATGGCAAGACATGTTGGCGAATGGGGTGAAGCGTATTTACCTGAAAGATATTGTGCAGCAGCATGCACAGGCATTATCTTTGGCATGACCCAGTGGGCTCAGTTGAGAAAAGGCACAAGGGTGTGCCTTTTTTTGTCCCTGTTTTTAAATGGAAGATGCCTATGTCGGCTTTCTTAAAATTCACTCAATTTGTGCAGAAAACATTTGCGATTTGGGTGGTGTTGTTTGCAGCGCTCGCCATGTTTTTTCCCGATGTATTTGTTTGGTTAAAAGCATATATCCCATGGATGCTAGGCATCATTATGTTGGGTATGGGCATGACCATGACACTGCAAGATTTTAAAAGTGTATTGCAAAGTCCGAAAGCTGTGATGATCGGGGTTTTGGCACAGTTTATTGTGATGCCGGGATTGGCATTTTTCTTGTGTAAATTATTACAACTGCCGACAGAAATCGCAATCGGGGTCATTCTTGTCGGTTGCTGTCCGGGTGGAACGGCCTCTAATGTCATCACCTATATGGCAAAAGGCAATACCGCATTATCTGTTGCCTGTACCTCTGTTTCGACATTACTCGCACCGGTTTTAACCCCTGCGATTTTCTATTTGCTGGCAAGCCAATGGATTGAAATTAATGCGGCATCGATGTTGGTTTCAATTTTACAAGTGGTTTTATTTCCGATCATTGTGGGGTTAATGATTCGAACTGTCTTTAAGCACCGAGTGGATGCCTATATACAGGTCATGCCACTGGTTTCTGTTGTGGCAATTGTGGCGATTGTGGCGGCCATCATTGCAGGTAGCCGAACACAGATTTTGCAATCAGGTTTACTGATTCTCGGGGTAGTGGCTTTACATAATGGCTTGGGCTATCTATTGGGCTTTTGGGCCAGCCGACTCTTTAAATTGCCCTATGCAGACTGTAAAGCAGTGTCAATTGAAGTCGGGATGCAAAACTCCGGTCTAGGTGTGGCATTGGCGGCCACCCATTTTGCCGCTTCACCTCTGACCGCTGTGCCGAGTGCGATTTTTAGTTTGTGGCACAATATTTCGGGCCCAGCACTAGCAACCTATTGGGCAGCACGGACGAGTGAGCCCAAAGCATCGGAACAAGACAAGCCTGTGCAATAAACGAAAAAACAATTCAGTAAAATAGAGGGCAATGTCCCTCTTTTTTGATGTCGAAAATAAATTTTACGATTTGATGAATACGGCTTTAGAGAATTGGATGCTTTTTTAATTGATTAATGCTATTTGTAACATAAGTGTCATATCCGCTGCCTAACATGCCGGCAAACACTTTAGATATAGACTGTTTCAAACAGCATTGAGAGGGTATGCAACATTTTCAGCATTCATCAGAGACCTATTATAATCGTGAATTGTCACTTTTAGATTTTAATCGGCGGGTCTTGGCTCAGGCACTCGATTCAAGTTTACCTTTACTTGAACGCTTGAATTTTCTCATCATTTTTTCACGCAATTTAGATGAATTCTTTGAAATTCGCATTGCGGGGCTAATGAAACAACGAGATTTGAATGCGATTGCACGGACGCCAGATGCCATTCCGACTGAAGTGGTCTTAGATGAACTTTCCCAAGTGATTCATGACACGGTTGCACAGCAATACCAGACCCTCAATCATGCTGTATTGCCTGCATTACAAAGTGAAGGCATTCGCTTTATTCAATTTAAAGATATTTTAGAAAAACATCGGGCGTGGATTAGCCATTATTTTAGTAAAGAAGTTCAACCAGTCTTAACACCAATTAGCTTAGATCCATCGCATCCGTTTCCACGCTTGGTCAATAAAAGCCTCAACTTTATTGTGAGTCTAGAAGGCAAAGATGCCTTTGGTCGTGCCATTGAAATGGCAATTGTGCCTGCGCCACGCTCATTGCCGCGTTTAATCAAAATGCCCGCCGAGGTTGAAGGCAGTGCAGAGACACAAATTTTCCTGACCGCCATTATTCAGCAACACATCAATGACCTATTTCCGGGGATGAAAGCGACGGGCTGTTATGCCTTTCGAGTGACACGCAATGCAGATTTAGTTCTGGCTGAAGATGTGGATGACTTGGCGGTGGCATTAAAAGATGAATTGTCTTCGCGGCGATTTGGTCGGGCAGTTCGCTTAGAAATTGAAGATGATTGTCCGCAAAGCATTATTGATTATTTGTTAGATGAATTTGATTTGAGTGAGCAGGAGCTCTATCGCATTGACGGCCCGATCAATTTATCGCGTCTCAGTGCCAGTTTTAATCGACCTGAACTGAAATATCCGGTCTATACACCGATTATTCCTAAAGTTTTTCGTAAACAAACCGCGATTTTTGATGTATTAAAAACACAAGATGTGTTGTTACATCATCCGTTTGACTCCTTTCAACCGGTTATTAACCTATTACGTGAAGCTGCAAAAGACCCTCAGGTTTTAGCCATTAAGCAGACGCTTTATCGCAGTGGGCCAGATTCGGACATCGTACAAGTTTTGGCGGAGGCGGCTCGCAACGGTAAGGAAGTAACCGCAGTTATCGAACTTCGGGCGCGGTTTGATGAAGAATCCAATATTACCGTGGCCAATATATTGCAAGAAGCTGGGGCTGTCGTGGTGTATGGCATTGTGGGCTATAAAACCCATGCCAAGATGATTCTGATTGTGCGCCGTGAAAATAATCAACTATTGCGCTACGCCCATTTGGGAACAGGTAATTACCACGCAGGCAATGCGCGGATGTATACCGATTATGGCCTGATGACGACGCATCCCGATATTTGCGAGGATGTGCATCGCATGTTTCAGGAACTGACAGGCATGGGCAAGATGGCGAAACTAAAAGCCTTACTGCATGCACCATTTACCCTGCATACCGAACTATTGAAACTGATTGAACAGGAAATTATTGCCGCGCAAGCGGGAAAATACGCACGAATTATTGTGAAGGTCAATGCACTCACGGAACCGCAACTGATTGCTGCTTTGTATCGTGCATCGCAAGCAGGGGTATCTGTAGATTTAATTATCCGTTCGATTTGTTGTTTGATTCCTCAGGTCAAAGGGATGTCTGAGAATATTCATGTGAGATCTATCGTCGGACGCTTCTTAGAGCATACTCGAGTGTATTATTTTGAGCATGCAGGCGAAAAACGATTGTACTGTGCCAGTGCCGATTGGATGGGACGTAACTTATTTTCACGGGTCGAAACCTGTTTTCCAATTTTAGAAAGCCGTTTGAAAAAACGCATTATGAAAGATGGTTTACTTAACTATTTGGACGATAATCAAAATGCATGGGAAATGCAGTCGAATGGGCAATGGGAGAAAGTCGCGGTGGAAGCAGGTGCCGAACCACATAACGCGCAAAAATATTTGATTGCACAGAAAATTTCGACTGTTTAAGACAAAAAAAATCCCGACTCAAGTCGGGATTTTTGATTGCGCTAAAACCTTTACGAGGCTTTTGACTGTTTGGATTTTAAAATTTCAGTTCTGAAGTTTTGAGCCAATTCAGCGGCATCACTGTCCATTCCATTGAGCATAAACGCATGACGCGTCAACACATTGGTCGGATTTGGCAAGCTGACCAATTGGAAATGATCTGAAATCTCTTTGAGCAAAGTTGTCGGCACATGAATGGCACTTTCTTTGGCAACCAATTGTTGGACTAAACGCTCAGCCGCTTGTACAGAAGACAATTGCATGGCTTCGACAGAGCTTGAAATCGCGCTACGGGTTTGTAAAACGAAACGTTTTTCTTCACGGTAGCGTTTATATAAAACATCTGAAAGCAATTGGAATACTGAGCTGATCATGGTGAGGCAACGCAGCGCATCTGGAGTGTCAGCGGTCGTGCTGATGGTTGCGCCATGTTCATCAAACTTATGTACCGTACTGATGTCAGAACTGTTCAATTTATAATGTTGAACACAGAGTTCTGTGGTTTTATTTAAGAAAATTTGGCAGAGATTAAAATACGGCACAGACACGGTTTTGTTGACGCTATCGAGCAGCTGTTTCGGATCATAAAATTGAATATTTAATGCCAAGCTGTTGCTGTCGAGAACCACTGGTTTCATGTCTTTATGCTGTTTTGCTTTTGCTTGCGCATTTTGCTGCGCTTGAGCAATCGCCACAGCGGCATTATGTTTTTCTTGTTCTAAGGCTTGCGCTAGCGTTTGAATTTCATGTTTTAGACGTGATTCATTGTTGATTCGCGCTAAATATTCAGTACGACTAGGGCGAGCAATGGCACGATACGCTAACCACAACAAGCCATGTAGGAATAATGAAAATAGAATCGCGGCCCATTGCGTACGTAAGATTTCACCAATACTTGGTTTAATTAAAGTGATTTCAACCGTTCCGACTTTCTTTTCGTTTTGCAACGCATCACGAACAAAGATTTCACCGTCACGGGTTTTGGTCAAACCGCCTGTGGCCAAAACTTGATTATTGGCATTTAAGATGCGGATGGAAGCCACGCTCGGGTTGGTTGCATAGCGGTCAGCAAGTAAGGCTAATGATACGGTATTGGCCGGCTCAAGCTCAGATAGGCTGTCTGTAACCAATTGACTGGTCATCAGTTGTCCCTGACTGGCACGGTTTTCGTTCAGTTGGTGGGTTGTTGCCAATACCAATAAAAAGGTATGCAAAGCAAAACAAACTACTAATAGGCTAGCAAATAGCCCTTGTCTAGGCGCATTCAACGTAAACTTCCAAGGCAATTCTATTCAATTTAGATTATGATTCTTACATTAGTTGTAGCTCAGACCCGAGTCAATTCATGCGAGAAATCATTCTTATATCACTTTTAGGACCTGACCAACCTAATCAATTTACACGATTAATGCAGGTTTTGTCCGCACATTCCTTACAGATTTTAGATGTCGGACAAGCAGTCATCCACAATCAGCTGACTTTAGGTATTGTTGTTTCGTCGGAAGACCAGACTGCGACAGCATTAGCCATGAAGGAGATGTTGATTTTAGCACATGATATTGGCTTAACTGTGCGCTTTAAACCAATCTCTACAACAGAATATCAACAATGGGTAAATGAGGGAGGCCGCACACGCTATATCGTTACGGCACTTGCGCCAGAATTACAGGCGTCTCATTTACAGGCAGTTACAAATATTGTGTCGAGCCAAGGCTTTAATATTGAAACTGTGACTCGTTTATCTGGCCGTCCAGAGTTAGATGGATCAAGCGAAGGTCCACGCCGTGCCTGCGTTCAATTTGGTTTAAAAGGCCAGATGTTGGATGCCACTGCGATGCGTGCAGCATGTTTACGTCTATCTACCGAACTAGGGGTAGATGTTGCCGTTCAAGAGGACAATGCTTACCGTCGTAATCGTCGTTTGGTCTGCTTTGATATGGACTCAACGCTGATTGAGCAAGAAGTGATTGACGAATTGGCGATTGAAGCGGGTGTCGGGGCTCAAGTGGCTGAAATCACTGAACGTGCTATGCAAGGCGAGCTCGATTTCCAACAAAGTTTCCGTGCACGTGTGGCACTGCTCAAAGGTATGGATGCTTCGGTATTGCCTAAAATTGCAGAACGTCTGACTGTTACAGAAGGTGCGGAACGTCTGATTTCAACGCTTAAATCATTGGGTTATCGCACGGCTATTTTGTCAGGTGGTTTTCAGTATTTTGCCGAATATCTACAAGCAAAACTGGGTATCGATGAAGTCCATGCCAATGTACTGGACGTACAAGATGGCGCGGTAACAGGTGAAGTGAAAGGCCATATTGTGGATGGTGCCCGCAAAGCCTTCTTATTGACACAAATCGCTGAAGAAATGGGGATTTCATTAGAACAAGCCATTGCAGTCGGTGATGGTGCGAATGATTTGCCAATGTTGTCTTTAGCTGGCTTAGGCGTTGCCTTCCGTGCGAAACCTTTGGTGCGTCAAAATGCCAATCAAGCCATTTCAAGTGTGGGTTTAGATGGTGTTCTTTACCTGCTTGGTGTGCACGATAAAGATTTAAATCGTGCTTAAAACCATTTAAGTCATACTAAAAAACGTAGCCAAAAGGCTGCGTTTTTTTATGCCAAGAATTCAGCTCATCCGATGAACGGTAGAAGAAAATTGTCGATAAAAACAACGATTAACAGCATTCGAAAAATTAATTTTTTTAGCCTAAAATCAGCTGTTTTTTTTGTAATGACACTCGAAACGAGATGCCATCATTGTTCTAGAAATTCTTTAAAAAGAAAAAATGTAATGACAAAATAATGTTGCGACAAGGTGTGTCGCATGGACAAAAAACGAGACTTTTTTTATGCAAAAAACTCAGCATAATGCTTGCAAGAGATTGAGATCGACCAAATCTATTTACTGAAGATACAGTAGTGAGACGGCTCAGCATCCTGTAAGACAAGAGATGTCAGCTGTCAAATGACGGAGGTTTTTATGTTAACAGCGAATTTAGCAACAATCGTTGGCCTGAGCTTGGTATCGGCGGCTGTGATTGCTGTTTTCTTCTCGCCTTATCGTCGCTGGTTAAGTTTTATGCTGGCGGGGATGCTGGTGTGGGGACTCATTGAAGTGATTCGATTTGGCACACAAACCATGTTTGAATTATCAGTGACTTATAGTTATTTAACGGCATTAATGGCCGCAATGGTGGTATTCACTTTAGTATTGTTACGTGAAGACCGCCGTGCAGAGCGTGCGATGGCAAAGCGCCAATGTATAGAGCACACGCCTGTATATGATGAAGAACAGCAATGTTCGAGCCGATAAGTGCCAGAACAAAATTTCAATGAAAATGCGCCTGAGGGCGCATTTTTTTATGAACGTATTAGTCCGATTTGAGATACAAAGCCTTACTTCTCAAAAGCCAAGTTATGGTAGGATGAAGCCAGTCAATTTTCCAACAATTACAATAGGCTTTAAGTCATGAAACTATCATCAATTCCTGTCGTAAAACTACCTTTAGTTGATGTCAGTACGGATCCACTTGATTTACTCGTGGCAGGTTTAGCGCTTCGTATGAAACAGCTTGCACGTACTAGCCCTAAATTCATTGAATTGGTTCATGAACGTCAATTCCGTATTCAAATCGGCACGGATTTAGGTGTTGCACGTCAAATTATTGTAAATAATGGACAGATTGATACTGTTTCAGGCGATGCTGAAAAAGCAGACTTTATTTTGCAATTTGCGGACAGCGAACAGGGTGTAAAAACCTTGATGAAAGGTGACCCAACTGCATTTATGACGGGTATGCAAAATGGCAGTATTAAAATGGAAGGTGATTTTGGTCTACTGGTCTGGTTTAACCAAGTGGCGAAGTTAATTCCACCTAAACTTCCAAAACCGGTTAAAGAAAAAATCAAAATCGCACGTGCGTTTATTAAAGAAAAAACAGGTAAGTAAGATTTACGCCTTGTTCTCCTCCTAAAGGAGGAGCATTAAAAAAAGCCCTCTTTTGAGGGCTTTTTTTAATGCTTCAGTGGTTATTCAACTTCTAAATTAAAGGTCACTGGACCGTCATTAACCAAATGCACTTTCATGTCGGCGGCAAAGATGCCTGTTTGTACATGGTCATATTGGCTCTTGGTGTAATCGACCAGCTGTTCATACAGTGCTTTGGCATCGTTTGGCGGCATGGCAGGGCCAAAATCGGGGCGCAGACCTTTTTGCGTTTGCGCCATCAGGGTAAATTGAGACACCAAGAGGATACCGCCGCCGGCTTGACTGACATTCCAGCCCATCTTGCCTTGTTCATCATCAAAAAAGCGGTATTTCAAGATCTTATCAATCAGCTTTTTGCCTTTTTCTAAATCGTCAGCTTTGCCAAGGCCTAAAAACACCAAAATACCGTGATTAATTTCACCCGTGATCTCACCATCGACCACCACTTTGGCTTCCAAAACACGTTGTAACAAGGCCCGCATAACTTCTTCCGAGTAGAAAATTGAACATAGGGCAGGGATTGTAGCAAAGACAGCATTCTTTCGAGGCAATGTGTAGAAATTTTTGGGCTCAAACATTTGAAAATAAACTGTATATTTTTTATAAATCTAATAATACGATTAAATTTATAAAAATAATCTGTTTTTATCTATTTATTGAATGCCAGTATCTTTGCGGGGCAGGAAAGGTATTTAACAGAGAGATTAAGACGATGTTTAAGCGTTCTTTATTGGTTGCGATGTTAGCAACAGCAACAGCGGCGACTCAAGCAGCGCCATTAACAAAAGACAATGGTGCACCAGTAGGCGATAACCAAAACTCGATTACTGCGGGTCCAAATGGTTCAGTTCTACTTCAAGACGTACAATTGGTTCAAAAATTACAACGTTTTGGTCGTGAGCGTATTCCTGAGCGTGTGGTACATGCCCGTGGCACAGGTGCGTATGGTGAATTCGTTGCAACTAAAGATTTATCTGATCTCACCATTGCTTCATTGTTCAAAGCAGGTACTAAGACTCCAGTTTTCTTACGTTTCTCGACTGTAATTCATGGTAAAGGTTCTCCAGAAACTTTACGTGACCCGCACGGTTTTGCGATCAAGTTCTATACACAAGAAGGCAACTGGGACTTAGTGGGTAACCAAACTCCAGTATTCTTCATCCGTGATGCGATCAAATTCCCAGACTTCATCCATGCCATGAAGCCTAGCCCAATCAACAACGTTCAAGACGCAAACCGCGTATTTGATTTCTTGTCTAGCCAGCCATGGGCAACCAACATGTTGACTTATGTGTATGGTAACCAAGGCGTGCCTACCAGCTACCGCGAACAAGACGGCTTTGGTGTACATGCGTACAAGCTTTATAACGACAAAGGCGAATACAAATACGTTAAATTCAACTTCCGCTCTAAACAAGGCGTGAAAGGTCTGAACGTTAAAGAAGCTGCTGAGCAACAAGGTAAAGATTTCAACCACTTGACTAACGATCTTTATAACAACATCAACGCTGGTAAATTCCCGAAATGGGATCTTTATATCCAAGTGTTAGATCCTAAAGATTTAAACAGCTTTGATTTTGACCCGCTTGATCCAACAAAAATCTGGCCGACGAACCTAGTTCCAGAAACTAAAGTCGGTACATTGACGCTGAACCGTATGCCGAAAAACTTCTTCAATGAAACTGAACAAGTGGCATTGGCTCCAGGTAACTTAGTTCCAGGTATCGAGCCTTCAGAAGACCGTCTATTACAAGGTCGTATCTTCTCTTACTCAGATACTCAAATGTACCGTTTAGGCGCGAACCACCAGCAAATTCCAGTCAACCGTCCGCTTGTTGCTGTTAACAACAACAACCAAGATGGCTACATGAATGTTAGCGAGCGTGATTCTGACGTGAACTACGAGCCAAGCCGTAAAGTGCCTAAAGCTGCCACTGAGAAAGCACGCGCTGTTCAAACTCCGCTGACAGGCACAGTTCAACAGATCGGTACCAAAGAGCAAAACTTCAAGCAAGCGGGTGAGCTTTACCGTTCATACTCTGCTAAAGAAAAAGACGATTTAATCATGAACTTGGCTGCGGATCTTGGCAACGTAAAAGATTCTGAAACCAAGCACATCATGTTGTCTTACTTCTACAAAGCAGATGCAGACTACGGTATGCGTATGACTAAAGCAGTAAACGGCAACCTTGCAACAGTAAAAGCTAAAGCAGCACAACTGAAAGACTAATTTCGATCAGTCTGAAGGATTGGTAACTAGGGTCTAGAACGTTACCTCAAAAAAGTCCTATGAAGCTCCATACCTTTCCTGCACCCTAGGGGGAGTTTCATAGGCACTCCTTAAATATTCATTTTTATGAAATGAATTATTTCTAATTCAATTCTACATTCGATTTCTGTTGGAGTTCATCATGAAAGTTATGCAACATTTGACTTTAGCCAGTCTTCTAGCGTTTGGTTCCGCATTCGCAAACGTGGCAATCGCGGAAGATATCTCCCCCGCTAAAGCAACTGCAAGCGATCAGATGACCTCACAACAGGAATTGATCGCAATTTTCTTTGCTGCAGCCAAAACTGGCAATGAAGAAGTCATCAATGAATTTCTTAAGCACGGTTTTCCGGTCGATGTGCGCAATGCTTCGGGTTTTACACCACTGATGATGGCGACCTATTATGGTCATCAAAATATTGTGACTCGTTTGCTAGAACAAGGTGCAGACCGCTGCGCACGTGACAATAAAGGCAACACCGCATTGATGGGTGCCATGTTTAAATTAGAATGGGCGATTGCAAAGCAATTACGCCAAGTGGATTGCGATGCAAATGCCAAAAAAATGGGGCAAAAGACTGCAGAACAGTTTGCGCGTGAATTTGGTCAAGAAGAAAAATATCGACAGTTACTCAAAAAATAGTGAGCTTGATCGCGCTCAGCTTCAGCAAAAAAATTGAAAAAAGTCGATGAATCGCGGTGATTTATAAGTTATTCCACTAAATCAATCGGCTTTTTATCAATAAAGTATGCTTTAATGCAAAGAGTTGATAAAAACTGAAAGTCTTTATGTCTCCAATCATCCAATCCTTATTAGACACAGATCTGTATAAATTCACCATGCTTCAGGTAGTGTTACACAAATTTCCGCAAACCCATAGTGTGTATCACTTTCGTTGCCGTAACTTGGATGATACAGCCTATCCACTGGTTGAAATTTTGGATGATTTAAACATGCAGCTCGACATGCTTTGTCAGTTGAAGTTTAAAGAAGATGAATTGCAGTATTTACGCAGTTTACGTTTTATTAAAAGCGATTTTGTTGATTATCTTGAATTATTTCAGCTTAAACGCCGTTTTATTAAAGCGGGTATTGATGATGAAGGTCGACTCGACATTTGGGTAGAAGGCCCAATGGTTCAAGCGATGATGTTTGAAATCTTTGTTTTAGCCATCGTCAATGAATTATATTTCCAACGTATTCGTACACCCGAAGTTTTAGCCGAAGGTGAGCGCCGTTTGCAACATAAGATTGCCTTGCTGAAGCAGTATGAAGCACGGCAAAATCCAAATGATCCACCATTCTTGGTCTCTGATTTTGGCACGCGTCGTCGTTATAGTTATGCATGGCAAAAGCATGTAATTGAAGAATTAAATCAGGCTTCACCGTATATTTTCCGCGGTACAAGTAATGTTCTGATTGCCAAAGACTTGAACATTACTCCAATTGGTACAATGGCGCATGAATTCTTGCAGGCGTTCCAAGCGCTTGATGTTCGTCTACGTAACTTCCAGAAGTCTGCGCTAGAAACATGGGTACAGGAATACCGCGGTGACTTAGGAATAGCCTTAACGGACGTTGTCGGTATGGATGCGTTCCTACGTGACTTCGATTTGTACTTTGCCAAACTATTCGACGGTTTACGTCATGACAGTGGCGACCCGTATGAATGGGGCGATAAAGCCTATGCACATTACAAAAAGCTTAAAGTCGATAGCAAAAGTAAAATGCTGACCTTTAGTGATGGTCTAAATATCGAAAAAGCGTGGGATTTGCATAATTACTTCAAAGACCGTTTCCAAGTTAGCTTTGGTATTGGCACCAACTTGACCAATGATATGGGGCAAACTGCGCTGAATATCGTACTGAAACTGGTTGAATGTAATGGTCAATCTGTGGCAAAAATTTCAGATAGTCCGGGTAAAACCATGACGGATAATGATACTTTCTTAGCGTATCTACGTCAGGTATTTGACATCCCAGAAGTTAGCGCTTAAACACAGCATTAGATAAAAATAAAAAAGCCGAATCAATGATTCGGCTTTTTTATATCTAAAATATTGCTAAAGGAATGCAAAAATTCAGAATAATAGTGAAAATGACTTATGCTAAGATCGAATTTAATCGCACAAAATACAACACGAACAACGATGACAGCATCTACACTGAATTTTGGTCTGCTGATTGAAGCGGAAGAATTGGTTCCACATCTGGGCAATGAAAAACTACGGATCGTCGATTTGAGTCGTCGTTCGGTTTATGACCAATTGCATATTCCACATGCACTGCATGTGCAGCCGAAACTGTTAGTGCGCCAAGAAGAACAAGCGATGGGGCTTTTACCTGACCAAGCCGGTTTAGAACAGCTCATCAGCTATCTGAATATCAGTCCAGAACATCATGTAGTAGTGTATGACGATGAAGGTGGGGCATGGGCTGGTCGACTGATTTGGAACTTACATTGCCTCGGTTTTGAAAATACCAGTCTACTGAATGGTGGCATCCATGCTTGGCTTGGGGCAGGCTTACCGACCTCGTCTGAAATTGAGCAATTTGAACCCGTGAGCCCATTGGTTGAAGTAAGTGCAGAGGCGCGTGCTCAGTATCAAACAGATTATGATGAGCTATTGGCTCGTGTGCAGCAGGAGCAAATCCAAGTATGGGACTGCCGTACCGAAGATGAATATACAGGCCTACGTTTGGCTGCGCGACGCGGCGGTCACATTCCGGGGGCACGACATTTCGAATGGAGTACTGCCCTTAACCGGGAAAATCATTTAAAATTGCATCCTTTAGAACGCACACAACAACGCTTAGAACAATTGGGATTCAATTTAAACGAACCTGTGGTGGTATATTGTCAGTCCCATCATCGGTCGGGCCTAGCTTATATACTGGGACGTTTACTCGGTTGGAATATTCGAGCTTATGATGGTGCGTGGAGCGAGTGGGGCAACCGACTCGATAGTCCTGTGATCACCGGAGAGTTGCCGTCTTGAGCCTTACATCTCAGTTAAAAAAACAAATTTTTATTCAAGCTCAGCGTGTTGTTCCGCAGCACAAATTATCACGTATCGTGGGTAAATTGGCTGCGAGTGAAAACCCTGTGGTGAAAAATGCTGTGATTACCGCATTTAAAGCACAGTATGGCATCGACATGTCGATTGCTGAGCAAAGTAATGCCCTGAAATTTAAATCATTCAATGAATTTTTCACTCGTTCTTTAAAAGAAGGCGTACGTGTAGTTGATGCAAATGCCAACAGTGTTGTTTCACCCGCAGATGGTGCGATTTCACAACTGGGTAAAATTGAAAATGGTGATGTATTTCAGGCCAAAGGGCAGAAGTTCACTGTTGAAAACCTGATTGCCGATCCACAATTGGCTGAGCCGTTTAAAAATGGTCAGTTTGCTACGGTCTATTTGTCTCCAAAAGACTACCACCGTGTACATATGCCATTTGCAGGGACATTGACAGAAACTTTGTATGTACCGGGTGAATTATTCTCTGTAAACCAAACCACTGCTGAAAATATTCCGGGTTTATTCGCTCGTAATGAACGCATGGTCTGCTTATTTGATACAGAAGTTGGTCGTATGGCGGTCGTACTGGTAGGTGCAATGATCGTGGCAGGTATTGAAACCGTGGCTACAGGTAAAGTTAAACCGACAGGGCGTTTGGAACTGAATCAACACGATTTATTCTTAGAAAAAGGTGCAGAATTGGGCCGTTTCTATTTAGGTTCAACAGCGGTTGTGTTGTTTGAAGAAAACAAAATGCAATGGGATGCGACCTTTAAAGCCAACTCGACTGTGGTGATGGGCGAAGCTTTAGGGCATACCATTTAATGAATTCCCTGTCCCTTTAGGAGAGGGTTAGGGAGAGGTTTTTGAGCTAAGCTGATGTATTCAAAAAAGAATCCCTTCTAACCTCCCTTTATTAAAGGAATGAATAAAAAAAAGCGCCATCAGGCGCTTTTTTTAAATTCAAAATTTAGCGTTTTACGACGATCGAGTCGATACTGCTATGACGTAAAGTTTGTTGTGCAATCACAGCAGCTTCTTGTGAATCATAGGGGCCAGACACGACGCGATACCAAACTTTGCCATTTTCATTACTTTGGATCACATCGGCAGATAAGCCATTTAAAATAATTTCTGCACGACGGGCATCGGCTTGGTCAGGGTCATCATAGCTACGCACTTGCAAAATATAGCTTGCAGGGGCAGGTGTTGTTTCTGTGGCTTCAATACCCGGCTCAGTCGGTGTAGTGGTATCCGTTTCAGGTGCTTCAACGATCACCACGGTTTCTTTAGTATCTGTTTCAGGCACAGCTTGATCTGGAATCGGGGTGACTTGTTGCTGAGGCAACAGATCATAAAAACGGTAATCTTTATTGGTTTCTTCTTGGTAGTGTTCAGAGGTAATTTGACCTTTCGGTTTTACTGGCTCCCATGGCTTCCATAACATTAAGGCCACTAAGAAACTCAACACGATTAAAATGATCACAAGTGTACCTAACCATGCAGGAATCAATGGTTTTTTAGGCTGATTTGGCCGCTCTGATACACCGCGTTGCGTTTTTCCAAACACGAGGAAACCTCTTTAATTTTAATTGTTACGAACCTAGTGGGAACTGACCCAAAACCAAGTTCTGATTATTATATATTACATGACTGTCATGCTGTTTATGTTTAATTTTCACAATTTCAACATCTTCAAGTTTTCATTTAAAGATGACTGAATATCCATGAAAATACAGGCTCATAAAGAGCCTGTATATGCGTCAATGTATATGGTTCATACATGGACGGATTCTAACGTATACTAAGAATGGCTTACATTGATTCAGGCGCACTCACACCCAATAATTCAAGACCATTGCGTAAAACTTGCTGTACGTTTACAGACAGTAATAAGCGTGCTTGAGTCAGTTCTGCATCATCACCCAAGACTTTATTTTCATTGTACCAACCATGGAACAACGCCGCTAATTCTTTCAAGTAGTTACCCACTTGGTGTGGTTCATAGCTGTTTGCAGCACGCACCACAATTTCAGGATAAGCCGCAAGTTTAGCAAGAACTTCAGTTTCAGCTTCTAACTCAAGTTTAGCTGCAAATTGACGCGCAGCTTCAGCAGAGAATTGAACGTCTGTCGCAGCGGCTTTTTCGAGCATACGGCAGATACGTGCGTGTGCGTATTGGATGTAGTACACCGCATTGTCTTTGCTTTGAGACACAGCAAGGTCTAAGTCGAAGTCAATGTGTTGTTCTGATTTACGCATGACATAGTAGAAACGAGCAGCATCGTTGCCTACTTCTTTACGTAAGTCGCGTAAAGTCACGAATTGACCTGAACGAGATGACATTTGAACCATCTCGCCGCCACGCCATAGGCTCACAAATTGAACCAAAAGCACCGTCAATTTTTTAGAATCATAGCCAAGCGCATCAATCGCTGCTTTCACACGTGCAATATAACCGTGGTGGTCTGAACCCCAGATATCAATGATATCGGTATATCCGCGTTGTAGTTTATTTAAGTGATAAGCAATGTCGGATGCGAAGTATGTAGTCTGACCATTACGACGTTTCACAACACGGTCTTTTTCATCACCAAATTCAGTTGATTTGAACCAGATGTTGCCATCTTTTTCGTATAAGAAACCACGTTGATCGAGCATTTGTAATGCTTCATCAATTTTTTCAGTCAAGGTTGCTTCGCTGAACCATTGATTGAAAGTCACGCCAAATTCACCGAGGTCATCTTTAATGTCATCAAGAATGGCTTTCAGCGCAGCTTGATGGAACACACGGTAACCCGCAGCCAAATGGTTTTGTGAATTATGAATCAAACCATCAATGTGTTTTTCTTTATCACCTGAAACAACGACTTTATTGCCTTCGCTATCGAGTTCGGCAGCATATTGCACATCTTCAGGAACATCTTTGTAGATGTCGGCAACAGGGCGTACATAAGCATCGCCATCTTTGTCGATAATGCTTTGTGCGATTTCTTTAACGTAGTCGCCTTGGTATGCATTTTTAGGGAAGATCAGTTGTTGACCGGTCAATTCTAAATAACGCAAGTAAGTCGATGTCGCCAAGATATCCATTTGACGACCAGCATCGTTGACATAGTATTCACGGTCAACTTTGGCACCTGTTGCTTCAAGAAGATTGGCAACGGTCATACCGTAAGCTGCGCCACGACCATGACCAACATGTAGGCTAGACGTTGGATTCGCTGAAACGAATTCCACTTGAACACGTTTTTCAGCATTGGCCTGTGTGCGACCGAACTGATCTTTCTGAGCTTGAATTTGGTCTAAGACAGCAAAACGTTGGTCAGCATTTAAAAAGAAGTTAATAAAGCCAGGACCTGCAATTTCTGCTTTGCTGATATCTGCGACTTCTGGAAGATTTGCCAGAATTTTTTCGGCTAAATCACGCGGCTTCATACCTGCAGCTTTAGAGGCAATCATGGCAATGTTTGACGCAAAGTCACCGTGGCTTCGGTCTTTGGTTCGGGTCAAATTGCTAGTATTGTTCCAGTCAGTTGGGAGTACACCTTCAGCTTGAAGGGATTGCACTGCATGATCGAGCGCTGCTTGTATTGCCGTATTCATAATCAGTCGAAAAATAAATGTCGCAGAAAAACGGTAAATATAGCAAATTTCAGGCTCTTTAGGTGAACCCATTTGTTGCGAATAAAAAATATTCGATAAAAGTGAAGCATTGCTTATATCGAAGTAAAACGATATAAGTGATTTAGAGATTCAGGATCATTGCTTGAGTATATGGACATGTCACAACCCACCCCTAAAATTTTTGGCAATGTGCCGAAGTTAGCTGCACGCTGGGCGCTGATTATCGTGCCGTTTATTTTATCCTGTCTGATGAGCGGTATTATTTCGTTTATTAATATGCTCAGAAATTTAGGGTGGTTTGAGGGATTTCTGACACTATGGCTGCATAATTGGATGATTTCATGGGCAATTGCTTTTCCCATTGTACTGATTTTATTGCCATTTGTTCGAAAGTTTACAGGCCTGCTGGTTGATATGTCAGGGCCACAGCCACCTGCAAAATAAGACTGCATGTAAGTCACAGTTGAGTAAAACGGTGACTTACTGCATTTCGCTTTAAATATTTATAGGCTATCGCGACAACTTACTGCTTTAGAGAGTAATTCTGCTTTGTTGTTTTGGAAGGTATAGAGTTTTGAGGAATTAAACACTTTAATGACTTTGGCCTGAGCGACAGCGGTTTTAAAGCTTTGGAACTTTTGCTGATGGGCTGTCTCAAACGGATTTCCAAAGTTTTTATTGTCGAGCAGAATTTGAATTTGCCCCACATTTGTATCATGTGCTTTTAGGATCTCTTGGCCATCCGCGTTGCTTATACTGAAAGTTGGGCGCTGAGTGCTGATTTTGCAATTCAATTTGAGGCTCAAGGTGAAATTGTCTGCCGATTTATTTTTGAGGGTAGATGTGCCTTGTTGATCATTTTCAATATAGACCCACTGATTTTTCGGCATATTGGTCAGTAGGGTTTCTAACTGTTGTTGGGTACTTTTGCTGATATCGACAGTGCCTTTTTTATCGATTTCAGGGGCTTTTTCTTTACCGAGCATGCCCATCACTTTGTCGCTGACTGTGCTACTGGTTTTGGAAATGGTCTGGCAAGCGCTTAAGCTACTGATGATTAGAATGAATGGTAGTGTATAGATGGCAGGTAAATGCATAGATTTTATTGTTCTATTAAATTTTCGGATCGGCAAAGTTTAACGGTTCTACGCATAAAGCTCAAACCTGCGGCCAATCTCCTTTGAGGAGGACTGCTGCAGGCGGCTAGAGCAGCCATTCTACACAGGCACGAATAATCCCCAGTGCGAGGCCAATAAAACCACCGACCACGACACCATTGACTCGAATCATATGCAAGTCGCCACCGACTTCGTTTTCGATCTTATCGATCATTTCACGTGAATCCCATTCATGTATACGTTCACTGATAAACCGAATGACTTTTTCACTGTATTGGTCGGAGAGATTGATGGCAATATCACTCATTTTTTCATTCAGCAATTGGCGTACAGCAACGTTAGAGACAATATTTTCGCCCACTTGTTGAATGGCGACGCGTAGGTTTTGTGCAATACCTGAGTCCGGCTTTTGTAGATCAGATTTAATCGCATCACATAAAATCACAACAGCGCCGCTTAAAAAGTTAAGCATTTGTGGGCTGTCTAATAAAGCGTCCTTGGTGCTATTCAAACGTTGGCTGGCTACACTTTGATTGTCTGCCAACTCATGCATGAGTTGCTGTGCCATTTCTTCAATTTTTCGACGCCACGGATGTTCATGGTCAGCAAGCATGGACTCGACACGACTGACCAGTGAATCAATGGTGCGCTGCTGTACATCAATACCAATCCAACTCGCACCTTTGGCGAGCTTCCAAACTCCAAGTTCTTTAAACAATTGACGTGATAAATCACGGGTTTGTTCAGGGTGTTGTAGCATCCAATCATGGGCTAAATCCAGTCCACGTTGCAGGACATCTTGATGGAAGTCATTTTCTAAAACTGCCCGTAGCATTTCACTGGCAAGATGGTTGACTTGCGTATTGCGTACCCATTGCACGCTGTTATTTTGGATAAATCGTCCAATTTGTTCCTGACCGACAAATTCGAAAATTTTCGGTACCGTTTGCTGAATGACTTGGGTCACTTGAGCATTATTGTGCGGATTGGCCAACCATTTCCCGACGGCAAGAGAGAGATCCGTCTCCGCTAAGCTTTTTTCAACCACTTGTGGTGAAAGAAAATTCTCCTGAACAAAGCGGCCCATTGACTCGGCAATGCGTGCTTTATTACGAGGAATAATTTCTGTGTGGTCACGTAAAAATTTAGGAATCGGAATCCGACCAAAGGGATTGCGAAATAAAACGGTTATCGCATACCAGTCTGCCAAACCACCAACCACTCCAGCTTCTGCTGAAAGCATCAAAATATGAATGAGCCAGACGTATTCGGGCAGCAATTTAGCTGCGATCATCAATGCAATCCACGCCAGCACAGCCACCACCAAAGCAATGGTGGCAAAGCGTTTACTGCGTTGCAGACTGGGTGAAACAGCGGGCTGTTCAATTGGGTTCATCAATGATCGGGTCTCTATGGGTTGACTTATTTGGTGGCAGGCTCAGCAGCTACAGGCAAAGGATTTCCTTGGCTGTCTAAACCATATTTAGCCCCGAGTGACTGCAAAATCAAGCGAGCATCAAAGGCATCCTGAGGGGCTTTGGCACGATCTTTATAGCAAGTAATACTGTAGGAAACTTGAGTTGGATCGAGTGTGACCACCTGTGGAACGTCATAAAACGGGCCTGGCCAAAAGCCGGGATGGCGACGGTAATAGCCATATGGATAAGGCATAGGGTCTGGGTAAATCACTGCTTGGCGCGGCGGTTTTTGACTCCGGTTACTCGGGTCATCCATGACTTTAAAATATTGAAAGCCATTGTGTAGGGTGGTTTGAGCAGCTTTAACCAAGGTGATTTCTTCGGCAGTGCCATAGCTCATATTGGGTCTAGCTTGGAAGCTAATCCGATAGCTTTGAGCATTTAATGGCGTTGCAGTATAACGACCCAATTGTTCGAAGGTTAAAGGCTTCGATGGGGTGCTTGCACAGCCGGTGAAGCCCAGTGCTGCGGTCATGGCTGCTGCGATAATGAGTTTGTTCATGCGCATACTCCTGTTCAGTCGGTTCTTGACAAGGGGAGATACTGGCCAAAAGCCGTCAATTAAAAGCTAGAATTGGGCTGGGTTAAAAATTCCAATTCCTCTGCTGTAGATGTTCTGCCCAATACCGCATTGCGATGCGGGTAACGTCCAAATCGATCGATAATCACTTTATGCTTTTTTTCAAATTCTAAGTTGATCGGATTGCCCAGTTGCTCAAATAATTTTAACGCGCTTTGATGGATTTTTGTCGATTCGCTATGCATAAAGGGCATATATAAAAATGAGCGCTGTTCAGGGCTTAATTGTAGATCTAAACCCTGCGCGATGGCTTCTTGTGCAAGCGCCAAAGCCAGTGCATCTTGGGCAAAAGCCAAGCCAGAGTCACGGAATAAATTTCGCGAAAACTGATCTAAAACAATAATTTCAGCCAAGCGACCTTCGGCTGTGGTGCGCCATTGCCACAGTTCTGCTTGACTGGCCGCTTGATGGATGTCTTTAAACTTTTTTTCGATTAAAACATCAAAATTATTGCTTTTAGCGAACCAATTAGGCTGATTTTCTGGGTTAAACCAAAATTCGAGAATATCTTGATAATTCATAAGTTTTAAGCATTATTAGCATATATTTGTTTATAAAATCACAAATTTCAAATGTCATATAGAGTAAGTTTGTGATAAAAAATTGCCAAAATAAAATCACGGTTTGTCTCAAAACTATACAGTGGGTCATTTGCCCACTTCAAATCGCGTTATACTGATATAAACTGATGATTTTATTTTAGTAGTTTCTTCCATTTAAGCGAGATAGCAATGAGTCAACCCGAATCGACCTCTCAAGACATTTTACCGACTTGGGTAGATTCTTCGCTGATTAAAGGAATGTTGCGCGGTATTGAGCGTGAAAGCTTGCGTATGCAAAGCAACGGTTTCTTGTCTCAGGCCGACCATCCCCAAGCTTTGGGTGCGGCTTTGACTCATCCGCATATCACGACAGACTATTCTGAAGCTTTAATGGAATTTATCACGCCGCCAAAAGAAACCATTACAGAGGCGTTGAACTATCTGGAAGATATACATGCTGTTGCGCATACGCATTTAGAACATGGTGAAAAACTTTGGCCGTTGTCGATGCCATGCATGTTGGATAAAGACGAAGACAGTATTCGTTTAGCGCAATATGGCAGCTCGAATATTGGGCGCTTTAAAACCTTGTACCGTCGTGGTTTAGGGGTGCGTTATGGTCGCCGGATGCAGACCATTTCAGGGGTGCATTATAATTTATCCTTCCCAGATCATTTCTTTGAAGCACTTCAACAGCATGAAACTGACGACGCCCTCAAGGCATTGAGCTTACAGGATTATCGCAGTCATCGTTATTTCGGCCTGATCCGTAATTTTATTCGTTTAACGCCATTGGTGATGTTTTTGGTTGGGGCGAGTCCGTCGGTGTGTAAATGTTTTATGACTGGACGTGAACATCAGCTGTTACCGCTCTTAAAAGGCACGCTATTTTTACCCTATGCAACGGCGCTGCGTATGGGAAATTTTGGCTATCAAAATTCAGCACAAAAACAGTTAGGGATTCACTACAACGACATTCAGGCGTATTTGGAAGGTTTGCAAAAAGCGGTGCATACCCCGTATGCCGCATTTAGTCATTTAGGTTTAAATGATGAACAGGGTGAACCGATTCAAATTAATGACCACGTGTTGCAAATTGAAAATGAATACTACAGTTTGGTTCGTCCGAAACAAGTGCCACAGGATGGTGAAACACCATCTGAAGCCCTGCAAAATCGTGGTGTGGGTTATGTAGAATTACGCGCAGTAGACGTCAATCCTTATAGCCCAATTGGGATCAATGAAGACACGGCAGGCTTGCTCGAAGTGGTGGCTTTATACTGTTTATTGCAAGACAGCCCAGCATTGTTAGATGCCGAACAAAATGAAATTGAGAAAAATCAGGCTGAAGTAGTAAACCGTGGCCGTGCGCCAAACGCAGTGATTTTACAGCAAGGCCAAGCGATTCCAATTGAAACATGGTGTCGTACACATGTTGCTGCGATGCAACCGTTGGCTGAATTGCTGGATGATTCTTACAATACAGATATTTACACTCAGGCAATGGCTGTGATGCAATCACGCATCGATGAAGTCGATGAAACATTGTCGGCACGTATGATTAGCGATACTTTAGAACAAGGTGGAACTTGGGGCTTTGGTAGCTTGATGGCCTTACAACATGCTGAAGTGTATGAGCAGCATGTCTTGAGCCCAGAAATTGCAGCATATTTTGCACAAGTTGCTGAGCAGTCTTTAGAAAAACAGGCTCAACTTGAGCAAGACTGCACCTTGAGTTTTGAAGAATATTTGAAAAACTTTAGATAAAAAATTTTAAGAGGATTTACCATGAAATGGAGTTTCCGCTTCGTGAGTGGTTTGTTGTTTTTAGCCAGCGTGATCGGTATGTCTTTTGCGCTGTTTTTAGAACATGTACAAGGCTTAGAACCTTGTCCGTTGTGCGTATTCCAACGTATTGGTTTGATTGGACTCGGCATCATTTCATTGATTGCATTGATTCACAATCCAGCATCGAATTGGGGTAAACGAATTTACGCATTGTTGGGGACACTGTCAATTCTATGGTCTGCTGGGGTGGCTGCGCGTCATATTTGGCTGCAAAACTTACCGCCAGATAAAGTACCGAGTTGTGGTCCGGGACTGGATTATTGGGTAGAAACGCTGCCTTTAAAATCGGTCTTTGAGCAAGTACTGACGGGTTCTGGTGAATGTGCCAAAGTGGATTGGGCGTTCTTGGGGCAATCGTTACCGGTTTGGTCATTGGTGTTTTTTGCGGTATTAACCTTGCTCAGTCTTTGGCAGTTATTGCGTAAATATCCAAGCAGACCAGTGCCACGTTTACGTGATAAATTTTAATTTATTGATACATAAAAAAGCCCTCAGTTGAGGGCTTTTTTTATGAGTCTGAATGGGGGTACGTTAGGTTAGGGCAATGCCTTCCACACTTTCCAAGTCCATCATAAATTCATAGATATGATCACAAGCTTTATCGTCATTGTTTGGATAGAACCAATGCACGATTTGCTCAGCCACTTGCGGATGATGCTGAATTTCAAAATGGTTCAAGCCATAAAAAATTGCTTTATGTGAATCTGGCACTTTCAGTTGATACCGGGCATTTGGGTGTTCTCCTAACGCACTTTTCACACTGACCAAGTAATCTCCAATCACATGTCGCGTTTTATTGCGACGATGTTCATATTCGATGGTCCCTGCAACGAGGTAGGTATTGATATGCGATGGAATCGGGGCTGGTTTACGGTTGTCGTCCATGAGTCCAATACGGACATCATTATGTTCCCAATCATCATCACGCACGCTGCCATAGCGCAAATCTAAAATGCCGTTACTGCGAATATTCACCACATGCCCCACGATTTTGACCAAAGGGAAACGGCCCAATTGATCTTGCAAATGAAATCCGACACGTTCAAGCACAGCACCATGATGTGGTGAGCCCAAGCAGACTAGATTTTCGACTTGATGAATCCATTGATACATATTTTGTTTGCCATAAAAAATGGCACTACGGGACACTAAGCCTCCCATACTATGGCCAATTAAGTCGATACTGGTAATGCCGGGGTTGCGACGGACCAAATCTTCTAATGTATTGGCTAGGCTGCGACCATTGGTCGAGATACGACGACCCGTGTTGTAATTTAAATACAGCATGGTGTTGTGGTCACGTTGTGACAGTAATTTTTCACCAATGCCGCCATATTTGGCTGTCGACCATGACAGATGATTCATGCAGAGCCCATGAATCAACAGGGTAATACGACCGGTTAATTCGCCTTTTTGTACCGCACCATAATGGTCGTAAACCACCATGGGTAAGGCCATCGGGTTGTGATATTTCAGTAAATAGTCGCCCAAGACCCCATTCAGCGCGCCCACTAAAAAATGTAAAGACGGGGTGAGGGGTTTGTCGTGTAAGCGTGGGAATTTTTCAATAATGCTACGCAGCGTTGGTGCAAGTAAATAATTGCCATAGTTGAAAAAGGTGTTGTAAGAAAATTCATAAATCCGTGCAATGGTCGGCTGCTTATGAAAGGCTTTCGAGCCTTGTTCGCTCATTCCAAAAATACTGATTAAAATTTCACGTTGAATGTTTTTGATCAAGTCATGCACGACATCACTAAAACGCATTGTCACGAGCTGTGCCAAACCTTCCAGTACATCTGCTTGACTGGGTGGTGTGCGATCCCATTTACAATAGGTTTCATGCAATGGTGTTAAGCTAGGCATAATGTTCCTATCCTTACATTCAATGCTATTCCTCGATTGTATTTATTACTGGAATAGTCTGAAGTTTCATTGTTTATTTTATAAAATTCTCACGAACAGCTTTTACAATACCGATAACAGACCTGTCGGTGAATGCCTTTTGTCTGACAATTTTGCTAAAAATTCAAATTTATAAAATGTGATGTAGTTAGCACTTATATGCCACTTTTAAGGCAATTTAAAGATCAATTTGGAATCAAAATGATGAATATTGTGTATTTGCATGGTTTTCAAAGTAACTCAAATTCAGTGAAAGGGCAGATATTGCGGTGCTATTGCGCAAACTTAAATGGTGTGCATGTGCATTTGCCAGATTTGAATATGCCACCGCTACAGGTGATGCAGCAGATGTCAGAGCTGATTGACGGTCTAGATGATGTGGTTTTAGTGGGCAGCAGCTTAGGTGGCTTTTATGCGACGCAGTTGATGGCACGCCATCACATTCCTGCGGTGCTCATCAATCCTGCGGTCTATCCATGGCAATTATTTCGTGATTTATTTGGCGAGACGGCATTGCCCTATCAGGTGACTGAAACATGGTGCTTAGATGATGCACAGCTCAATCAAATGCAGGCTTTGGCGGTATCTAAGGTTAAGAATGCAGATCAACTGTTGGTCTTGCTCCAACAAGGTGATGAAACCTTGGATTATCGAGATGCCGCTGATTTTTATAGTGCGGCTCAAGCCGGCATGGCCATGTTGATTACTGAGGTGGGTGGAACACATGGCATGGATGATTTTGCAGAAAAAATACCGATGCTCTTGCAGTTTTTGTCCGATGCTGTCAAAAATATGCCTAAATAAAATGATCCAATACAAATGCTGACTAGCTAGATCTAACATACAAATAATGGGCAGTTACGACATCATTTGACGTTGAAATTGTTTAAGAAAATGGCGGCTGATCGCAAGAGATATGCATTTTAATAAAAAAGCATATACTGTAGCGCTTAAAGAAATGTTTTAACCAAAAAGCAGGGAATTTTGCAACGTGACGCAATATACGGCTCAATCACTTGAAGTTTTATCTGGCCTAGATCCGGTACGTCGTCGTCCGGGGATGTATACAGACACTACACGACCAAACCATTTGGCGCAGGAAGTGATAGATAACGCCGTCGATGAAGCGCTTGCAGGACATGCCAATAAAATTACTGTGACGGTTTATAAAGATGGTTCTTTGTCGGTAGAAGACAATGGACGCGGTATGCCTGTTGATATTCATCCTGAGTATGGCCAAAGCGGGATTGAAATTATTCTGACCAAATTACATGCCGGTGGTAAGTTCAGTACCGATAACTACCAATTTTCAGGTGGTTTACACGGTGTGGGTATTTCGGTGGTGAACGCACTGTCAGATCGTGTTGAAGTGGAAGTTCAGCGTCAAGGCAATCTATATAAAATGGCCTTTGAACATGGCGTTCCTGTGGCACCGCTTGAGGTGTTGGAAGGTAAATGCGCTAAACGTGCAACGGGTACTACCGTGCATTTTTGGCCTGAAGCCAAATATTTTGATTCGCCTAAATTTGCGCTGAAAGCCTTAAAACACAACTTAAAAGCCAAGGCTGTTTTGGCGGCAGGCTTGCAGATTATTTATATCGATCAAATCAACAACGAAAAGATCGAATGGCAATTTGAAAATGGTTTAGTCGACTATTTGATGGATGAGCTGCAAGACCGTGACATCGTTCCAGTTCCTGCATTTGTGGCGACTGGTGAAGCTGAACGTGCTAGTGCTGAATTTGCCATTTGCTGGAACGTTGAAGGCGGCGAACAGATTCAAGAAAGTTATGTCAATTTGATTCCAACTGCGCAAGGCGGTACACATGTCAACGGTTTACGTTCGGGTGTGACAGATGCGATTCGTGAGTTCTGTGAATTACGTAACTTGTTGCCGCGTAATATGAAGCTGTCTGCCGAAGATGTGTGGGATGGCGTCAACTTTATTCTGTCTTTAAAATTCCAAGAGCCGCAATTTTCGGGTCAAACTAAAGAGCGACTTTCAAGCCGTGAAGCCTCTAGTGTGGTGTTAAATATTGCCAAAGATGCCTTTGCACTGTGGCTGAATCAAAACTCCGATATTGCTATGCAACTGGCAGAAATGGTGATTGCCAAGGCCGGTCGCCGTTTAAAAGCTGCGAAAAAAGTTGAACGTAAAAAGATCGTTTCAGGTCCAGCCTTACCAGGTAAATTGGCCGACTGTGTGGGCCATACCCTCGAAGAATCAGAACTGTTTATTGTGGAAGGGGATTCTGCAGGTGGTTCTGCCAAACAAGCACGTGATAAGAACTTCCAAGCGATCATGCCGATCCGCGGTAAGATTTTAAATACTTGGGAAGTGTCATCTGATGAGGTCTTAGCATCGCAAGAAGTACATGATATTGCGATTGCGATTGGTGTAGATCCGGGCAGTGACGACTTGTCAGAACTTCGTTATGGCAAGATTTGTATCTTGGCCGATGCGGACTCTGATGGTTTGCACATTGCGACTTTACTCTGCGCATTGTTCGTCAAACATTTCCATACTTTGGTTGAGGAAGGACATCTGTTTGTGGCGATGCCACCGCTGTTCCGTATAGATGACAATAAAGATGTGCACTATGCCTTGGATGAAGATGAACTAGAAAGCATCTTAAAGAAATGTAAAACCAAAAATCCTCAAATCACACGATTTAAAGGATTGGGCGAGATGAACGCGAGTCAGCTGCGTGAAACGACTATGGATCCCGATACACGTCGTTTAGTGCAACTGGACTTGGATGACGTACAGTTTACTTCAGGTTTACTCGACAAATTATTGGCGAAGAAGCGCTCTTCAGACCGTAAATATTGGTTGGAACAGAAGGGTAATTTGGCCGATTTAGCGGTTTAAAATTGCAACAAGGAAAAAAACCACGCAAGTGGTTTTTTTTTGCTTCAAATTTAGGAAAAGCTGCATGATTTGTGTGCCAAAACACCGTGTTTTTTGAAAAACGTCGCAAAATTGTTCAATTATAGGTCAAATGTTGGATACAAGTTTGTATGCATCTTTGCGGTGATTTTACGATTTTTGAATCGACCCATAAAAAATTAAAAGCAAATTTTATGATTGTAACTATGTGAAAAATAACATTTAAAAATAAATAAAAGCACTCAATCAAAATAAAAAATAAGGCTTGGCACAGTTATTGAATTGCTCTGTTGTGATGAAAGACAACAAATGCATTTTAAAAATGTGAATTACAAGCTTAGGTTGGGAGTGTGAATAATGTTTCAACGCAATGTATTTGCTAAAAGTATTTTAGCGGCAACGATGACTGGGGCGATTGCTTTAACGGGCTGTTCAAAACCTGCAGAAGAAAAAACAGAAAGCGCTACATCAGAACCAAAAGCCGCTGCAGCAAGTGGCGATACTATTAAAGTCGGGATCTTACATTCGCTGTCAGGCACGATGGCGATCTCAGAAACTTCTCTAAAAGATACGGCCTTGATGGCGATTAATGAAATTAATGCCAATGGCGGGGTATTGGGCAAAAAACTAGAACCTGTGGTGGTGGATCCGGCATCGGACTGGCCACTATTTGCGGAAAAAACCCGTCAGTTGATTACCCAAGACAAAGTAGCCGTGATTTTTGGTTGCTGGACGTCGGTATCTCGTAAGTCGGTTTTACCCGTGGTTGAAGAATTAAATGGCTTATTGTTCTACCCTGTTCAGTATGAAGGTCAGGAACAGTCTAAAAATATTTTCTACACAGGTGCAGCACCGAATCAGCAAGCGATTCCTGCTGTTGAATATCTGATGAGTGAAGAGGGTGGTAAGGCAGAACGCTTTGTACTATTGGGCACAGACTATGTTTACCCACGTACCACCAACAAAATCTTACGTGCATTTTTGAAGTCGAAAGGCATTGCCGATGCAGACATCATGGAAGAATATACCCCATTTGGTCATAGCAACTATCAAACCATTGTGGGCAATGTGAAGAAGTTTGCGGCAGGGAAAAAGACTGCTGTGATCTCGACCATTAACGGCGATTCAAATGTGCCGTTCTATCGTGAATTGGGCAACCAAGGCATCAAAGCTGCGGATATTCCAGTGATGGCGTTCTCTGTGGGTGAAGAGGAATTACGCGGTATCGATACCAAGCCGCTGGTAGGACACTTGGCGTCGTGGAACTACTTCATGTCGGTGAAAAATCCAGTGAATACTGAATTCACCAATAAAATGAAGCAGTATGCCGTGGAATACAAACTGCCAAATGCCGATAAATTTGTGACCAATGACCCGATGGAGGCTACCTATGTCGGCATCAATATGTGGAAACAAGCGGTAGAAAAAGCAGGAAGCACAGATGTCGATAAAGTGCGTGAAGCTATGGCCGGCCAAGAATTTAAAGCGCCATCGGGCTATACCTTGCAAATGGATGCGTCGAACCATCATTTGCATAAACCAGTCATGATTGGTCAGATCCGTGCCGATGGTCAGTTTGATGTGGTGCACAAAACCGCAAAAACCATTGCTGCAGAGCCATGGAGCCCGTACATCCCGAAATAATTCAATCCAAATGCCTACTGCCATTGTGTAGTGGGCATGTTTTGATGTGATCCCTAGATGGGGTTGTTCTATTACTCAATAGGGATGCTTATAAGATGAAAAAATTACGCAATTTCCCGATCCTTTTTCTATTCCTGAGCCAATTATTCTGTCTGCAAATCGTGCATGCAGAAACTGCAGCGAATGTCGTGCCTACGGTGCAATCTGTGCAGCAAGGTGACGCCATTCAGCAATTTGTTCGCGGTAGTTTTACCGAGCGCCGCAGTTTACTGAATCAATGGCCGGGCGATATTGAATCCTTAGATCAGTTGGCCGCATTGGTCGAAAAAGACCAGTTATATAGTGGTCAAAGCGGTCAAACCTATATTTTAGAAACTGACGAAAAATTATTGAGCTATCCTGATTTGCAAACCGTGACGGATTGGCCTGCCGATTTATCTCAAGTCACCTTGGTGAATACCCTTCGTAAAGCCTTAACGTTTGCGCAAGCGAAAGAAAAGCTGCAATCGGATGATTTAAACCAACGTTTGGATGCAATTGATATTTTAGAAAATAACTTGGCTGAGTTGGATGTTAAAAATATTAATCAATTGTATTTAAATGAAAAAAATAACAAAGTTAAAGCCCGTTTAGCGCAGCTCAAAGCACGCTTGGATTATCAAAACCCTGATGTTTTACAAAAAATACAGGCGGCCAAAGTGCTGCAAGATTCTAACCGTCCCGATGTGTTGGCGATGGTGGAACAGGAATTACAACAAGCCAACCTGCATCCTGAGTTAAAAGCCGCACTGACAGAAGCCAAGAGCAATATTAAAACTCGTATTCAGGCCAGTGAATGGACTGGACATGTCTTTTCAGGTCTCAGCACGGCCAGTATTTTACTACTGGCGGCGTTGGGCTTAGCCATTACGTATGGTCTGCTAGGCGTGATTAACATGGCGCATGGTGAACTGATCATGATCGGGGCCTATACCACTTATGTGGTGCAAAGCCTGTTTAGGAGTTATCTCAGTAGCTATGTCGACTGGTACTTGATTGCCGCGATTCCTGCTGCATTTATTGTAAGTGCTTTGATCGGCATGTTGATTGAACGTACTGTTATTCGTCCCTTGTATGGCCGTCAATTGGAAACTCTATTAGCCACCTTTGGTGTGAGCTTAATTTTAATGCAAGTGGTGCGCATGGTTTTTGGTGCGCAGAACGTTGAGGTGTCAAATATTTCTTGGCTGTCAGGAGGGGTCGCTGTGACACCGAGCCTGATGCTGCCTTATAACCGCATTGCCATTATTGGCTTTACCGTTGCGGTACTGTTGTTGCTGGTTTATTTACTGAATAAAACCCGTTTTGGTTTATTTGTTCGTGCCGTGACGCAAAACCGTCAAATGGCACAGGCCGTAGGTATCCGTTCTAGCCGCATTGACATGATGGCTTTTGGTTTAGGTTCGGGGCTTGCAGGTCTGGCAGGCTGTGCCTTAGCACAAGTCGGCAATGTCGGTCCTGACCTAGGACAAAACTATATTATCGATGCGTTCTTGGTGGTTGTGGTTGGCGGTGTTGGCCAAGTATGGGGCGCAGTATTGGCGGCTTTAGGTCTAGGTGTCAGTGGCACAGTGCTGGAAATCGGCATGGGTGCAGTCTTAGCGAAAATTATTCTACTGGTTCTTGTGATTTTGTTTATTCAAAAACGTCCACAAGGTTTGTTTGCCATCAAAGGCCGTTTTGTGGAGTAAGCGCATGAAAATCACTTCGTTATTATCGGATAAACCCTATAGCGGTATGGCGATTGCCGTGTGCTTTGCCATTTTACTGATTTTACCTTGGTTACATGTATTACCCGCCGATTCAGCACTGCATTTATCAGCGTATTGGGTCACGCTCATTGGCAAGATTATGTGTCTCGCCTTGGTGGCATTGGCCTTAGATTTGGTTTGGGGCTATGCCGGCATTTTAAGCTTAGGGCATGGTCTGTACTTTGCCTTGGGCGGCTATGCCTTCGGTATGTATCTCATGCGTGAAGCGGCAGGCGATGGCTTACCCGACTTTATGCGCTTTTTGAGTTGGACCGAGCTACCGTGGTACTGGATGGGTACTGAACATATCGTGTGGGCATTGGCTTTGGTGGTTTTGGTCCCAGGACTGATTGCCTTCATTTTTGGCTTCTTTGCCTTCCGCTCAAAAATTAAAGGCGTGTATTTTTCAATTATTACCCAAGCCATGACCTTTGCTGCGGCGCTACTGTTTTTCCGCAATGAAACAGGCTTTGGCGGTAACAACGGCTTTACCGGTTTTAAAACCATCTTAGGTATGGATATTACCTCTGCACCAATGCGTGCAACCTTGTGTTTCCTCACGGCACTGACTTTGCTTATCTGTTTTGTCGGTTTACGTCACCTGATGAATAAACCCTATGGTCGCGTACTTGGTGCAATTCGTGACAGTGAAAACCGTTTGCAATATTTAGGTTACCGCACCTTATGGTACAAGCTCTCTGCATGGGTGTTGTCTGCCGTGATCGCAGGGATTGCAGGCGCTCTGTATGTACCCCAAGTCGGTATTATTAACCCGAGTGAGATGAACCCTGTCAATTCGATTGAAATGGCGGTGTGGGTGGCTGCAGGGGGGCGCGGTACGCTGATTGGCCCGATACTGGGTGCAGGTTTGATCAACGGGATGAAGACCTATTTCACGGTGGCTTATCCAGAGGTATGGCTATTGATTTTAGGTGCGCTGTTTATTGTGGTAACGATATTCCTGCCAAATGGCGTGATTGGGCTATTAGAGCGGTTTAAAAAGGAGCGCAGCGAATGAATGATCAATGGGTTCAACCGCATGGCGGTCATGCCGCAGAAGGTTATGGACGACCGAAAGAGCAGGGTGCGGACTTCAGTCACGGGATTGCCCTGTATTTAGAAAAAGTCAGCGTTTGGTTTGATTCTTTCCGCGCATTAAATGATTTGTCGTTATATATCAAAGAAGGTGAGCTGCGCTGCATCATTGGTCCCAATGGTGCAGGCAAAACCACGCTGATGGATGTGATTACGGGTAAAACTCGCCCAACAGAAGGTTCGGCTTTTTTTGGGCAAACCTATGATTTGGCAAAAATGAGCACGGAGCAAATAGCAGAAGCCGGAATCGGTCGTAAGTTTCAAAAGCCAACCGTATTTGAAAATTTTACCGTGATGGAAAATCTGTTATTGGCTGCACCTAAAGATAAACGGGTGAAAAAGAGTTTTTTCAGCAAACTCGATCCAGATGCGCAAAACGCCTTGGACGAATCTTTAGCACAAATCCGCTTAGAAGAATTGATCCATAAACCGGCAGGGCTGTTGTCACATGGTCAAAAGCAGTGGTTAGAAATAGGCATGCTACTAATGCAGCGTCCAAAATTGATTTTGCTGGATGAACCTGTAGCAGGAATGACCGATGCTGAAACAGAGCGTACCGCAGAGCTGTGTTTAGAGTTGAAAAAGAACCATACCCTTATCGTGGTTGAACATGACATGAGCTTTATTGACACCATCAGTGAAAAAGTCACCGTGTTGGCGCAAGGTGCGATTTTGGCAGAGGGTACATTGGCCGAAGTCCAAGCCAATGAAGATGTCATTGAAAAATATCTCGGACGTTAAGGAGCAGACCATGTTAGAAGTCAAAGACGTCAATCAGTTTTATGGTGGCAGTCATATTTTAAGAGATGTGACATTTGCCGCTCCCGTGGGGGCATGTTCAGTGGTGCTCGGGCGAAATGGTGTGGGTAAAACCACCCTCTTAAAATGTTTAATGGGCATTTTACCGATCAAGTCTGGGCAGATCTTACTGGATGGCAAAGACATTTCTAAACTGAGTCCAGAGCAACGTGTACGTGAAGGCTTGGCTTATGTACCGCAAGGACGGGACATTTTTTCAACCTTGACCGTTGAAGAAAATATTTTGATTGGGATGGCAAAATTTAAAGGCGCTAAAACCCGAAAAGTGCCAGAACATCTCTATGAGATTTTCCCCGTATTGGATGAAATGAAACATCGTCGAGGTGGAGATTTATCTGGTGGTCAGCAGCAACAATTGGCGATTGCCCGTGCGCTCGCTTCCGAACCACGGGTATTGATTTTAGATGAACCGACCGAAGGCATTCAGCCCTCGATTATTAAAGACATTGGCCGTGTGATTCGTCAGTTAGCCGATGGCGGAGAAATGGCGATTGTTTTGGTTGAACAGTTTTATGATTTTGCAGAAGAACTGGCAGATGAATATACCGTGATGGCGCGGGGGCAAGTGATTGCACAAGGTGTCGGTAGTGAAATGCCTGAAAAAGGCATTCGGGAATTGGTGGCGATTTAATATTTAGTTGACTGCGATGTGTGGCGGGCTTGTATCAATCAAGCTCGTTACTCTTTTCATTCAATTTACTACGATCAAAAAAATCGTTGCTGGTCATGGCAGTGGCATTAAAAAAACGAGGGGCTTCAAAAAAAATTTGTTTTAAGCCATAAGCTTAAGTTGTTCTCAGCATTGTGATTTGAAGCTTCAGCATGTCGTGCTTCAGTGATGCTAAGTGCAGTACTGAAACTTTGGTAAAGGGCGAATGGGCATCCATCAGTATTCGATCAACTGCAGTCGAATATACAAAATATCTGCTTTATTTTTGTGTGGATTACATTAATCTAAATGTACGACATAACAAGGAGATAAGAATATGGACGCGATATTATATTTGATCCCACCGAATGATTTGGAAACTCTGATTTTAGAAGCAGAAACCCCTCAAGATGTCTTGGATTCACCTTTTGTACAACACTCCTTTTTTTTAGGGGAAGCGTGGCAAGAGTTGAATCCATTATTAAGCGTGAACAGTGATTCAGTTGCGGCACTGAGTTATGCCATTCAGGCAGAACATCCATTGTCAGAGCGACGCCCGGGACTGAGCCTTGCAGTGCATTACAATACTGTAGTTCGCGTTGCAGAAATCCATCAGGCATTACAACAGTTAAGCGTGGATGAAATCAAAAAACGTTATTTGGTCACGATTGCAGAAACCGCACCTGAGCAAGAGCTTAAATTGGCCGAATTAAAACTGCTTTTTTTACAGTTACAAGATCTTTATCGCGATGCGGTGCGTCATAACTTATCGGTGCTGAGTGTAATTCAAGATGGTATTCGTTTGGATAAATTACCATAAACACAGCTTAACGCGGGTTATAACTGAAGTTGCATCAGGACGAGATCACGCCATTCACCAAACTTTTGTCCCACTTCAGGCATATAACCTGTTTGCTTAAAGCCTAATTTTTTGTGCAGGGCAATCGAGGCGCTATTGCCGTGATCAATGCCTGCAATCATCACATGCATACTTTGGCTTTTGGCATGCTGAATTAGGTGCTCTAATAATTGCTGACCGAGACCCAGTCGAGCATAGTTTGGGTCAATATAGACAGAATGCTCAACAGTATGTCGATAGCCAGCAAAATGGCGGAAAGAACCATAGTCAGCATAACCGGCGATTTGCTGTTGATCCTGATCTTCAATCACCACAAATGGAAAATTTTGCTTTTGGAATTCCAGCAATTTCTGTTGAAAAGAGTCAAGGGTATAAGCTTGATCATTCCATGTCGCAAAGCCGTTGAGAACTTCATGATTATAGATTGCGAGCATGGCCGCTAAGTCTTGTAGAATTGCAGGTCGAATGAGAAAAGACATGCGCAAATTTCTGATAAAAATAAAGTCAATTTAAAAACTTAGGCATAAAAAAAGCAAGGTGATGAACCTTGCTTTTTCTTCATCGCGTTCTGAGTCGAACTTAGAAGTGGTATTTCACCAAAGCACTGACATCGTTTTGGTCTACGCCTTTAATACCAAATTTGTTGTTCCAAACTGAATGTTCGATACCAACATATAATTTAGTTTTTGGTGAAATGTGTTTACCCACATTCCATTTGTACTGAGATGTCCAGTTTAATTCACTTGCATGGTCTGCTTCAGCAGTAGACCAGTCTAGGAAGGCATCTGCTAAAAACTCTTCTGAACCTAATTTGAACGGCACTGCATAAGTGATTGTCATTTGATAATCATCTTTAGTTTTGTCGTTAGCCGCTTTATAGAAGTTCACATTCGCATATTGTGTATATGGAATATCGAGAGAGAAACCTACACCGTACAAGAAGTTGTTAAATTCAGAGTTGTGGTGATCGTAACCGGCATTATGTTCCCAAGTCGTTGCAATAAGAACGTCTTTGATTGGACCCATAGAAAGGTCTTTACCAGAAACTTCACCTAAGCTTAAACGTGGCGCTAATTCTGCATAAGTTGATTGATCATCGTTACCATCCAATTGTTGGTCAACGAAGAAGAATACATCTGAATATTTCAGTTTAGCTGCATATTCGGCTGTGATCGTTGTACGGTCTTCAGTACCAACTTCATAGTTTTCACCATATAAGCCAGTTAAGCTGAAATCTTGCCATACGATAGGTGAAGCTTGAGTGAAAGCAGCAGCAGATGCTAATGCACATGATGCAACGATTTGTGTAAGTTTCATTAAAAAAATATCTCCCCCGAGAAGCACTGAAAGCATACAGATTATTAAGCAAAAATAAAGCCAAATTTTACTCAACGGCAAAATTGTTTTGTAATTTGAAGGGGAAATATGCCGTGAATGATCGATGACGGTAAAAGCGAGATTTTGAGTTGGAATGGAATTGTACAAATAGAAGGTGGGCGTCGAGGAAATGCACAAAAATATGACCCAAATCAATTAAAACAATGCAAATCTACAATAAAGTCTTACTTTTTGTATGGATATTAAAAAAATATCAAAATAGCACTTGCAAAATTCTAACTTAAGACCGATATTCGAAGTATAAGGACACGGATCTGCAGACTCTAAAGTGTTCATCATTCAATGTGGAGGACGACGTTCCATACAAAGTTGAAGATGGTCATTGCTGTAACTTTTACAGCAAATGTAACGTGCCAAGATAATAAGTTTTGCACAAATATTTATAGATATTACAGATAGATATGAGGATGATATTATGAACATAGAAATCCGTACAGATAAAAACATTATAAACAGTGATCGACTAATTACATACGTTCGTGCAGAACTTAATGAAGAATTTCAGCGCCATAGTGAACGTATTACCCACTTTTCGGTGCATTTAAGTGATGAAAATGGGGACAAGGGCGGCAGCGATGACATTAAATGTATGATTGAAGCGCGTCCAGCGGGTTTGAAGCCTGTCGTGGTTAACCATCGTGGTCATAACGTAGATACAGCTATTCACGGTGCAATTGATCGACTTAAACGTAGTCTTGAACATGTGTTTGAAAAGAAAGAGAACCCACGCAGTACGCAACCTGCTTTTGCTGAAGCAGATGACAGCGTAGACGACGAATAAGTCTCAAAATTTAAAAAAGCCCTGCGGGGCTTTTTTTGTGTGTTTTGTATTTTGTTTTACATGAAATTCAAACAAACGCAGCTTTATTCGGCATAATAGATCAAAATAAATTGAAGTGAGCTTTCCCGATGTTAACAGCGCAACAACAGCTTTTTGTGCAAGCGTTAGAAGAACAAGATCTTGCACAGGTGCAACGCCTGTTGGCAGATGGTCTTAATCCAAATTTTATCGACTTTGAAAAAGGACCTGCGGTTTCTGTATGGTCTGATGGTTTGTTTAAATGGTGGGAAATGGTTTGCGAAGCATATGAAGCAGGTCAACCCTTAACAGCAGAACAGAAAGCACAACATTTAGACGTACATATGCAAATCTTGGAAGCGCTGATTCAAGCCAAAGCCAATGTGCATTTATGGGATGCTGAAGAAATTTATGGTCCATTATGGGACGCCGCGAGTGCAGCATGTGTCCCTGCGGTACAGCGCTTATTGGATGAAAAAGTGAATCCAAATATGATTGATAGCGATGGTTTAACCATTTTATCGTCGATTAGTGAATTATTTTTTGACTGTGATTTTGACGCGGTAAATTGGTCGGAAGCATTGGAAGAAGAAAAACAAACCTTGGAGCTTTTGCGTAGCCATGGCGCAAAAATGAGCAAAGAATTAACATAATTGTGAGTAAAAACATGACTGTATTTAAAGTTTTAAGCATTGCAACATTATCCGGTTTGAGCCTGTCTGCATTTGCGGCGGATTTTTCATTTGACCGTCCGGGCGCGGGTATGGGCACAGGCATTACCCCTGTAGGTCGTTTGGCATGGGAACAAAGTTTGCCAGCAGCGAGCTATAGTGAAAGTCGTGATGACAATGGTGAAAAAGTAAAAAACACCACTTTAAATGCAGACATGTTATTCCGTACTGGTTTGGCAAAAGATTTGGAATTGCAATTGGGTTGGCAAGGTCCTGCATGGTCTAAAACCAAAGTTGCGGGTCGCTCAGTTGAAGATGATGGTTTGGGTGATGTCAGCATTGGCCTGAAAAAAGCCATTGATTTGAATGATGAGAAATTATCGATGGCCATTCTTGCAGAAGCCATTATTGCAACAGGCAATCAAGGCTTTAGTGCTGAAGATGACATTTATAGTCTGACTTCAGCCGTGGCTTATGATTATAGCGATACAATTGGGACTTCAATGACCATGCGTTATGAAGTTCAAGATGGTGATTGGGCTGTGAGTGCTATTCCGGGAATGGAATATCACATTGCGGGTAATTTATCGGGTTTTTCTGAGCTGGTTTATCGCAAAGCAGAGAGTACCGATCAGGAAGTGTCTTTGGCTTCAGGCCTGACATATGCCGTTTCGGATCGTATGCAGTTTGATGCGAGCGTTGGTCTAGAACTCACTGGCGGTCATAAAAATTATCAGTCAGGTTTAGGCGTATCTTACCTATTCTAAAAGAACCCTAAATTTTAAAACGTATAAATACAGACTGAGGATGAATTCAGCTGAATGAAACAATGGACTTATGTTGCGGCAGCGGCTGTGCTGTCGTTCAGTATGGGCGTCTCTGCTCAGGATGCATTACTTTCAGCTGAAGATGCTTTTCCTTTCTCGGTCGTCTCTGAGCGTGCAGATCAGGCGGAGCTGAGTTGGGATATTCCAGCGCATTATTATCTGTATCAGCACAAAATAGAGGTGAAGCAGGGCAATCAAGTTTTAGCTTTGGATTTGCCTGCTGCTGAGGATTTAAAAGACGATAACTATGGTCATACGCAGGTGTATTACCAACAGTTGATTTTTAAAATTCCGACTCAAAAACTGCAGACCTATCAAGTCAGTTGGCAAGGCTGTGCCAAGGATCGGGTGTGTTATCCACCACAGAGCATCAGCTTTGAAACGGATGCTTCTGGCTTGGTCACACAGCAAAATCTTGCCAGTCCAAATAAACGCTTACTCGACTTCGCAGCAGAAAATACTGTCGAACAGCCTATGGCGAATCGTTTAGATCAGCAGCGGGCAGATAATGCTGCATTGGCTTCTGAACGCTATACCGCAAGTGACCAAATGTGGTCTGAAAAATTAGCACAAAGCTCTATATTTTATGGACTTTTACTGTTTTTTGGACTGGGTTTTTTGCTGGCTTTTACCCCATGTTCATTGCCAATGCTGCCGATTTTAACCTCACTGATTGTCCGCGACAGCCGAGGTTTAAAAGCATGGATGATTGCACTGACTTTTGTCACCAGTATGGCGATGGTGTATGCCATTCTCGGCTTGGTGGCATCGTCTGCAGGTTTGAATTTCCAGCGTTGGTTGCAACAACCCTCGACTTTAATTGCCTTTAGCGTACTCTTTGTGGTTTTTGCCCTGAATTTATTTGGTTTATTTGAACTGAAATTGCCACGCAGTTGGGTCAATCGCTTAGACCAAGCGCAGTCGATGCAAAAGGGCGGTAGTCTCGTTGGCGCTGGGGTCATGGGGATAATTTCAGCATTACTAGTCGGTCCTTGTATGACAGCACCGTTGGCAGGCGCATTATTATTCATTTCCCAAACCCAAAGTCAGTGGCAAGGTGCATTATTGTTATTCACCCTCGGCTTTGGCATGGGAACCCCGCTATTGTTGGCTAGTGTCCTTGGCTCACGGGTATTGCCTAAAGCGGGTTTGTGGATGAATCAAATCAAGGTGCTCTTTGCTTTCATTATGTTGGCATTGGCTTTGTATTTTATTCGACCATTGATCAGTGAAGCTTGGTTACAGTGGTTATCCCTTGCTCTGGGGCTGGTGTTTAGCGCTTATGTGCTTTGGCGCATTTTATGGCGCAGTACTCAGCTCAAATGGTTATATATCTTGGTGTTCTGTGCAGCTGTACCTTATATTGTGTACAGTCAATATCAACACAGCCAACGTTTTTTAGTCGAAGAAAATCAAAAACAAAGTGCTTGGCATGTGGCACATACAGCGGAAGAGTTTCAACGTTTATTAAGTGAAATTCCCCAAGGTCAATCCGCGATTATTGATGTCTATGCCGATTGGTGTGTGGCCTGTCAGCCGATTGAACATAAAGTTTTAAAATCGGCTTCGGTACAACAGGCTTTGGCACCGTATTACTTAATTAAGTTGGATTTGAGTCAGTATGATGCAACCCATCAAGTTCTGCTCAATCAATGGGATATTTTAGGGCCACCGACCTATTTATTTTTAGATACAGCGCATCAAGAGATACGTGGACTGCGTTTGACGGGCGCATTTAGCGAGAAAGAATTGCTAGCGCAATTGGAAAAATTTAAATCGCGTGGAGAATAAAAAATGATGCAATTATATATTGCCAATAAAAACTATTCGACGTGGTCTATGCGACCGTGGTTGGTGTTACACGCGTTTAATTTACCCTTTCAAGAGATCTTGATTCCTTTTTCTGAAGAAGCAGATGGCGGAGCATTCAAGCAGCAAATGTTAGCCCTACATGCCAATGGTAAAGTGCCCCTACTGCAACATGACGGTGTGATGATTTGGGACTCATTGGCAATTTGTGAATATTTGGCAGAGCAGTTTCAAGATCTTCCACTGTGGCCTAAAGATCCCACGCAACGCGCATGGGCACGTAGTATTTGCGCGGAAATGCACAGTAGTTTTATGCAATTGCGTAGCTTATGCAGTATGAATCTACAGGCGGATTATGGTCGTCATGGTCAGAGATTATGGTCTGAACATGCTGAATTGCGTGCTGAAGTGACTCGAATCGAGCAGATTTGGTCGAGTCGTCCTGCGGTGGATAGCTTTCTATGCGGTGAATTTAGTATTGCCGATGCATTTTTTGCACCCGTGGTGACACGTTTACAGACCTTCCAGCTACCTGTGAGTGACAACACACAGCGTTATATGCAAAAGATTTTGCAGCATCCTTCTGTGGTGGCATGGATCACGGCTGCTCAACTGGAACAGCCAGTCCGTCGTATGGAACAGTATCCACGTTAAAAGCTCAACGCCACGTCTGACCTAGATAAAAGTTTTAAACCAAATGGCTAAAGCTTTGTTGTTCTGTGTACGCCATGACCATGTTACGACCACCAGCTTTAGCTGCATATAGCGCTTGATCTGCATGGGTCAGTAATTGTTGTGGTACTAATTCAGGCGTTGAAATCGCAATGCCAAAACTGGCTGTCACATGAATCGACTGACCGTCATGCCCCCAAATTTCAAGCTGTTCAATGGCTTTTCGACAGCGCTCTGCAATGAAAATTGCTTGTTCTAAGTTAGAGTTTTTTAACACCAAAATAAACTCTTCCCCGCCAAAACGCCCAACCACATCACTACCACGTAAATGTTGGTTTAATACTTGGCTGACGAGAATTAAGGTTTCATCGCCTTTATCGTGTCCATATTCATCATTGATACGTTTGAAATGGTCTAAGTCCAACAAGACCAGTGCATATGTATCTGTTTTAGCACTATCGAGCTGTTCCAAACACTGATTGATACTGCGTCGATTAAATAAATTGGTCAGTGGGTCGACTTGACTGAGTTTTTGAATCAAATGCTCACGGTGACGCCATTGGCTGAGTAAGATTTCAAATAAAGCCAGACAGGTTAATAAAATAGGAACAATGAAAAAGATCATTGAGAAGAGCCAAAAACTATTTTGATAGCCATAGGCATGAGGTTGAAAAATCGGGGCATAGGGGATAATGCCGCGGATGCTTAAATACATACAAATGGATAAAAAAATCGTGGCTGGAATCAGCATGCTATAGACGATTTTTCGTGTAAATAGCACTAATCCAACGGTCACTAGGCTCACATAGGAGATCATGGTGGCTGGGCTCATGACACCAATTAAATAACCATCACGACATAAAGAAATGACGAATAAACCGACTGAAAGATAAGGTAAAACAAGCTGAATTTTTGGGTTTTCTTTTCCAGCATAGCAAGGCCAAATCAATAGCACCATTAAGCTAAAAAAGACGATATTGGTCCACAATTGAGAGTGGATAAGATCAAGGTTAACCCACTGCCAAAGTTCTGGCGTGACATAAACATAAAATTTCCAAATGATCCAAAGCAGATGAATGGCTGAGCCAAGCATCAGCATGAGCATACACTTTTTCAGGATGCTCCAATTCATGACCACTTCATCTTCCAGTAAATACTGGGCGATTCTATTGCGAAGGATCATGTCACGTATGCTTGATTTCACCGTCATCCTGTGTCTTTGCCCTGTTCGAGTTATCAGTTTTTTTCTTAAAGTTTATATAGATATCATTTTATAGGCTTACATTAGCATGAAAATTTACACTTGATAACGGTCAAGAACCGCTCAGTAATTTTAAATTTTTTACGAGTTCAAAAAGATTGTTCTAAAAATAAAACATAGTGTCATAAGGATCGGGATTATTCTATTTATGAAAAGTGATTACACTAGGCTCAAGTTAATAACAACAGCTTTAGGTTTTAGTCATGAAAATTTTGCATATTGATTCAAGCATCATGGGCGACGCTTCAGTTTCACGTCAACTCAGCGCTGAAATTGTACAACAGCTACAGCAAAAACATGGTGATGCGGCACAGGTTCAACATCTCGATTTAGCAGTACAGCAGATTCCACATCTCAGCAGTGAAATTTTGATGGGTCAAAATGCAGAACAATCGGCTTTAGGCGAGCAGTTGTTACAACAGTATTTAGATGCCGATGTGATTGTAGTTGGTGCTGCTATGTATAACTTCGGTTTGCCATCAACTTTGAAAGCATGGATTGACCGTATCAGTGTTGCAGGTCGTACCTTTAAATATACAGAACAAGGTCCAGTGGGTTTGGCAGGTGACAAAAAAGTCTATATTGCCAGCAGTCGTGGCGGTGTGTATGGCGATAACAGCCCTGTAGATTATCAAGAAGGTTTATTAAAAGCCGTGTTTAATTTTACAGGTGTCAGTGATATTGATGTGATTCGTGCAGAAGGTGTCAATATGGGACCTGACATGAAAGCACAAGCAATGGCGACAGCTCAGGCTCAAATTCAAGCCATTTAACAGATTGACATTTCCCTCTTAGGTCAGCATATGCTGACCTTTTTTTATGGTGATTTCGATCGGTTCTTAGGGAGTTAGTTTTCAGGGATTAGTCCTGATCCAGTCGGTGTGCAAAATCGGCTAAATCACTCAGCGCACGCTGTCCTTCTTCAAACCATGGGCTAAACATTTGGAAGTTATGCCACATGCCAGTGTACAACTTGAATTCGACATCTAGGCCGGCTTCTTCTGCTTTGACTTTAAAACGCTGCGCATCATCCAATAAAATTTCTTTAGAACCCACTTGAATATGAATCGGAGGTAGTCCTTTGAGCTCTGCAAAAAAAGGCGAAACCAATGGATCAGCTCGATCGACCGAGCGTGGTACATAATAATCAATACCTGTTTCGAGGGCTTCTATGCTTAACAGCGCATCATGCTTACGGTTATAACGCAAAGACTCACTGCTCAGGGTCAAGTCTAAAAACGGTGACATTAACACCAAACCACTGACTTGTGGAAGTTGTTCCTGTTGAATTTTAAGGGCTAAGGCAAGCGCCAAGTTTGCACCACAAGAGTCGCCTGACAAAATAATATCTTTGGCTTGAACCCCTTGATCTAATAACACTGCATACACATCAAAAAGGGCATCGAGTGCTTCAGGGAACTGTGCTTCAGGGGATAAAGGATAATCCAAATGTAACACTTGCATTTGCGTGCGTGCCGCAACTTGAGTCAGAAACGCCCGATGCGTGTTCATCGAACCCAAGAAAAATGCACCCCCATGAATATGAAAAATGAGTTGGGTCGATGCCTGTTGAGGTTTGATTTCTTCGGCTTTTAAGCCGGCTAAGCGAATAGGACGAATTTGTACATCCGGGTTTTGGGGAAATGCACGACACATTTGTTCCAAAGCAAACCTTAAAGTATTGGGCGGTAAATTGAATTGGCTCGGCCCACGAATTGTGGTTTTTAAAATACTTTCTGTAATCAGTTGTTTCGTCAGTGGCGATATCTTCATTGTCTTTCCATCTTTTTCTATTTTTGGAATCGTGTGAGCATATTTACCAACACAAATTACAAGGTTACACTAAACGGTCACATACAAAAATTGATAAATTGTTGTGACTTTTGGATACTAATGTCGTCTATATCAGACCAGGGAAATAAACAAAAATGAAAAAAATTGCACTAGCATTAGGATTGATGAGTTTAGCCGCATTTGCAAATGCTGCAGATCCGCTAAATGGTACAACTTGGAAAACCATTGATGATAAAACCAAGCAGCCAAAAGCGATTGTAAAATTCACTGAGCAAAAAAATGGTACGCTTTCTGCGAGCATTCAGTCAGTTTTGACACCAGGTGAAGAGAACGCTTGTAAAAAATGTGAAGGCCCATATCACAACAAATCATTAAAAGGCTTACGTATTGTGACAGGTCTTAAAAATGTAGGTGGTACAAGCTATGAAGACGGTTCAATTTTGGATCCTCAATCAGGTAAAACTTACAAGTTAAAAGGTCAATTGGCTGATGGTGGCAAAAAACTAGAGCTTCGCGGCTTTATTGGCGTTGCTGCTTTAGGTCGTAATCAAACATGGATTCGTGCCAACTAATTTGACATGATTCAAACAAAAAAAGCCTGACAATGTCAGGCTTTTTTATAGCCTATTTTCAGCCACAATTGAATTAGAGCCGTGCATGAGTGTGATAAAAAAATTTATTTCAATGCACGGTAAGCGCTTTCATCAAAGCCAACCAATAAATCGCTACCTGTATCGAGTACAGGACGTTTAATCATGCTGCTATGCGCTATTAAACATTGAATCAAATTTTCTTCACTGGCTAACGCTGTCTGTTGCTCTTCTTCACTGAGTTTTTTCCATGTTGTGCCTTTTTTGTTGAGAATCACATCAGCGCCTTTGGCATTAAGCCATTTTTTTACGGTTTCAGCATCAATCGCTTGTTTTTTATAGTCATGAAATTCGTAGCTTAGGCCTAATTCGTTGAGCAAGTCGAAAGCTTTTTTCATGGTATTACAGTTTTTGATGCCATAAATTTTAAGCATGAACAGGTGTCCTCAATTATTCAAACAATAAGATAAAAATACAATTCAGCATTATCCTACAGGCTAATTCATCAATGCTCAAAGCTCGATCTGGATGTGGATTGAGAAATAAATGTTTTGCTGTAAAAGTCGCATGTAATAAATATTGGGTATTGTCATCAAAACGACATTTTGGTCTTTTAGAATAGCCTACAGAACAAAACGATGCTCAGAAAAGAAAGCGATGCAATAACAAGAAAATTCAGCTTAAGGTTGCACAGTCAAAAGTAGAAAGAAAGCGAGAATAAGAAAATGCTGTGCAGATCGAATTTTTAGCTGTTTTATTTGGGGGATGTTTGAGTCTATAGATGTGGGGACTAGATAAGAGAAAACCCGCATTTAATCATCCTGATCATGCGGGTCTCAATCCAACGTCCATTGTCACATCCTTGAAAACAAGCTAAATCATTTAGTTTGTTTTTATACTTCCTTCGGCGTCCAATCCTTTTATGTCATCCTGACATGTCCCTTTGCCGTGCGACCATAATGCTATGTTCAAGTTATGAGATAAATCCACAAATTCGTCATGTAATGTGAGAAATAAGCTCTAATTGAGTAAACAATCGTTCACTAAATTAATTGTTGGAAGCTTAAATTTTATAATCAATAATGACAGGGGCGTGGTCGCTAAACCATTCATCTTTAAATATCCAAGCATTGACTGTACGTTCTTTCCAGTCTGGTGAACATGCATGGTAGTCGATACGCCAACCCACATTTTTGGCACGCGCTTGTCCTCGGTTAGACCACCAAGAGTAAAGCTCGGCTTCTTTACGTACCTCACGGAAGGTGTCGACATAGCCAAGCTCATCATAAATATGATCGAGCCATGCACGTTCATGTGGTAAGCAGCCTGAAGCCTTTTGGTTCCCAGACCAATTTTTAATATCAATACGTTTATGCACGATGTTGTAGTCACCGCAAACAATCACTGACTTATTTTCAGCACGCCATTGCTTCAAAATTTGTTTGTATTCGTTTAAAAATAAATCTTTACGTGCCTGAGCTTCTTCACCCGATGAACCAGAAGGCAGGTAGAGCGAGCAAATATGTGCAGTTTGTCCAAGTCCTAAATCGAACTCAGCAGAAATAAAGCGGCCTTGGCTATCGGCTAATTCAAAGCCTAAGCCATCTTTCACTGATACAAAGGGTAGGCGGCTATAAATGGCAGTGCCTGCATAACCTGGTTTTTCAGCAGGAAACAGGTGCGTATACCAACCTTCAGGTTTAAATTTATCGGTCCATTGCTCATGGTTAATACGAGATTCTTGCATGCAGATGACGTCGGCATCTGAAGTTGCCATCCAGTCAAAAATACCTTTTTTTTCAGCGGAACGCAGACCATTCACATTAATTGAAACGACACGTAAAATTTTTTGATCACTTGGATAGCTACTCTTTGGTATCATGCTCAGGTTTAACCTCAAACTTAAAAAAATGGAGCACCTCATGACAGCGCAAGCGGCATTTAATCCACAAGCTTTTATCGAACTCGCATTATCACGTGGTGTGCTTAAATTTGGTGAGTTTACTTTAAAATCGGGTCGTGTGAGTCCTTATTTTTTTAATGCAGGTCTACTAAACGATGGCGAAGCCTTATCATTATTGGCTTCTGGCTATGCAGCTAAATTAACAGAATGCGATAATGTGGAAGTGGTCTTTGGCCCAGCTTATAAAGGTATTCCATTTGTAGCAGCAACGGCTGTCGCACTGTCACAGAACCATGGTGTGAGCGTACCTTGGGGCTTTAACCGTAAAGAAGCGAAAGACCATGGCGAAGGCGGTGTATTGGTTGGTGCGTCTGTTGAAGGTAAAAAAGTCTGGATTATTGATGATGTGATCACTGCGGGTACAGCGATTCGTGAAGTGGTGACTATTTTGAAAAATGCTGGCGCGCAAATTGCGGGCGTATTGGTGGCGCTAGACCGTCAAGAAAAAGGACAAGGTGATTTGTCTGCGATTCAAGAAGTACAAAAAGAACTCGAAATCCCAGTTCATGCCTTAATTACCATGAAAGATTTGATGACTTTCTTAGAGGCTAAAGGTGAAACTGAAGCTTTAGCGAAAATGGAAGCGTACCGTGTGAAGTATGGGATCTAAGATTTTTTATATTTTAAGGTTGTTAAAAAGGAAGCGGAAGCCTATTGTTTCATTTGTTTTTGAGCATAGCAGTGTTTAGTCAAGCTAAACACTAACGTGGAATATTGATCAAATGTAATACGTGGAACGTGAAAAATCATTAAAAAAGCCCAACCAGAGATGATTGGGCTTTTTGCTATACGATAAAAATATGAATTATAAGAAATAAAAAAGAGCTGTTATTCCCAAGTAGAAATGTCTATGCGATAAACCATTTAAAATGTCCTGTTTTTAACTACAAGAGTCAAGCACAGGATTTAAATTTCTTTGTTCAATAACAACTTTCTGAGCTTTACGACTCGG